>OMTC01000169.1 GCA_900313845.1 uncultured Prevotellaceae bacterium | reverse complement strand
GGGTTCAAGAAACGCTCGAACAGCAAGTCGTACTTGATAGGGTCCACCTTCGTGATACCCAAGCAGTAAGCCACGGTGGAACCTGCAGCGGAACCACGTCCTGGTCCCACCCACACACCGAGTTCCTTGCGAGCAGCATTGATATAGTCCTGCACAATCAAAAAGTAACCAGGGAAACCCATCGTCTTCATAATGTGCAACTCAAACTTGATTTGGTCTGCCACATGCTGCGGAATCGGGTCACCATAGAGTGGCTTGGCTCCTTCATAAGCGAGTTTTGCCAAGTAATCGGCCTCGAACTTGATGCGATACAATTTATCGTATCCACCGAGGCTTTCTATCTTTTTTTGTCCCTCTTCCTCGCTCATCACAACATTGCCGTTCTCGTCTTGTGTGAATTCGTCGAAGAGTTCCTTTTCCGTAATTCTTCTCCTGTATTCCTCCTCCGTGCCGAAACTCTCAGGGATATCGAAGTTAGGCATGATGGGTGCGTGGTCTATGTCGTATGCCTCCACCTTGCTCAGCACTTCCAAAGTATTGCTCAGCGCCTCTGGCACATCAGCAAATATCTCATTCATCTCCTCCTTCGTCTTAAACCATTCTTGCTTAGAATACAACATACGACTTGGGTCGTCCAACTCCTTTCCTGTACTCAAGCAAATCAGTCGATCGTGTGCCTCGGCATTCTCCTCATCCACAAAATGCACATCGTTCGTACATACCAGTTTCACGTCATATTTGGCAGCACATCGGGTCTTTCACCTCATGGCGCTGCAATTCCAAATAGTAGTCATCCCCATAGAGGTTTTTGAACCATTGGATGGATTCCTCTGCCTTGTCTATCTGTTCGTAACGGATATACGATGGCACTTCGCCAGCAATGCAGGCGGAGCAACAGATGATGCCTTCGTGGTATTTCTCCAAGTCAGCATGGTCAGTACGTGGACGCATATAAAAGCCATCCACCCACGCACGACTCACAATTTTTATCAGATTATGATAGCCCGTCGCATTCTTTGCAAGCAAAATCAAGTGCCAACCGCCACTGTCTATCTTGCTCTCCTTCTTCTCCTTTCCACGACGCGCACAATACACCTCGCAACCGAAAATAGGTTTGAAATCAAGTTCTTTGTTTTTGCCTTTCAACTTCTTCACATAGTTGAAAAACTCCTTGATTCCAAACATATTGCCATGGTCAGTCACAGCCATGCCCTTCATGCCGTTGGCAATTGCCTTGTCAACGAGTTTCGAGATGGATGCCTGACCATCAAGTATAGAGTACTGGGTATGTACGTGTAGGTGAACGAAGTCTTGCATACTTTTGCTTTTAAAACGGTCTTGCAAATGTACGCAAATTTCTTCAATTCATCACTACTCGCTCACAATAAATTTACCGCTCGGTGTGATTCCTTCAGCAGAAATATACATCTGCGTGCAAGAGGAATTATTGAAGAATTCCACACGCCCCTGACCATTAGCGTCAATCTTCACCCTTGGTTGCCAGTAGAGGGTGCGACGGAAATCCTCCATCGCTGGCATCACACTGTAATCCTCCATCACGAAAGCCTCTGGCTCGTTGAATCCTTGGAAATGGGTGTGACGAAATCCTTTCTCCTTGTTGAAGAACTGAGGATGGGTATAAACAAATATGGTAACAGGATGCATGGCATACAACTCATCGGCTTGCACAAACTTCGTGTAATTATCATCGTCCTCAGAGATATACACACTCTTCACCTCATCAATAAAATCTGGCATTGCCGTAGCACCACTATCATTGTTCTTCCACCTTATGTTATAAGTAGGACGTTCAGGAAATTGTGTCACTGTGCAATAAGTGTTGTTCACAATCCAGATTATCGGACGGTTCTTGTAGAACAAACCATCCTTAAACACCACTTTGGAAAAATCCAATGGAGGTTCATCCGAATTGCGAGCATCCTGCAACTCACCCGTCGTGTCATTGCCGATTATCCACATGTCTTCCATGACCTCCGTTCCACTGAAAAAATTGTTCTTCTTCATCAACCAGGCATAGAGGGTTGGCAATACTTCACCCTCGTCGGCGATGCGGTCGGAAGCCTCATCCAGATTGTAATAGATAGTGGACTTTCTGGCACCCGTTTTCTCATCATACCAAGGCAAATTGGAACTGTCGGTGAAATAGCGTTTCTTGATTTTCACTGTTGGCAACACATAACTGGCATTCTTGCCCGTACCCGACATTCTCAGTTTTCCTTCTATCTCCGTTTCCTGCTCATCACCCACTTTCCGCTTCAGTTTCATGAATTCCTCTGGCAGCGGAATCATCTCTGTTTCGTAAGGCGAAAGGGTTCTGCCCACAGGCGAGAAATGACGGTCGATGGCAACTACGTAATGGGCATTCTTATCGTCCCATTGCGTCTGGAGAAACATGTTCCATTCGCCTTTCAAATTCGGCAATTCAAAGGCATAACCACCCACACTGTCGGTCACAGTGCTGCCAGTGTAGTGCTCACCCGTTTTATTATAAAGGTAGGCAGTCAAGTTCACTCCAGCCACAGGGTGCTTCTTGCGCCATACGTTCACGTCAGGTTTCAGTTTGCCAAAGAGGTATAGTTTGTCCTCAATCTGCTGAATCTTACCAAGATTGCCTTCCAACTCCTCAAATTTCATCTGTCCTGCATGCAATTTCCAATTGTAGCGACGCCATCCCTGCACCATCATCAGCAGGTCGGCTGCCTCGCGATGCTCCTTGTCATCCTTTTCGAAATAATAGTCGGGATTCTCTATATAGCCCTTCACCTCACTACCCAACAGCATCCAAGTCTTGGCATTGCCCACTTTTCCATTGGTCAGCGTAGCGGCATCCATAGCAGAAAAACTTACCGATGAATTCGGCTCTGCCGTCAAAGTAAGACTCGGTCGAACTCCACCTCCATCAATCTTTCTGCTGTCATCGTATCGCACTGCACCACAGCACCACCATTGATAATCGTATAGCCCAACAGTCGTCCTTGCATCATTTTTGATGCTTGCAATGTCATGGTCAGTTCATCCTCAGCCCCACCAGGATTCCCCACGGCATTCAATTTGAGCACACAGCCTTCTGCCTTGGCTTGAGGCAAGTCGTATTCATGTTTCTTGCCATTATCATCAGTCACCACAAAGGTCATTGCCTTGCCATCAGGACGAATCACAAAAGTTCCTCGTCCGTCTTCCCCACTCTGAGCAATCGTCAAAGTCTCTCCTGATGAATCTATCACCATTCCTTTCACGGCTGCATGCCTCCCGTCCTTGTCGGTCACACTGAATGCCACTCGACTCTGCAACCCCACCACCAAATCTCCTCCTTCGGGATAGAAATGAAGGGTATAGCCCTTGCTGGTAGCCGCTTTCTTGGCAATGGTCTGTTCTTCGGAGGCATCTTCGCGTCCATTGGGCAGTCGATGTCTATAACTCAAGTCGTCAATCTTTGGATCACCGTAGTCACCTTCAGCAGCGGGTTTCTTGAAAATCGGGAACACACGTGAAAACACGCCATTTCCTCCCCAATTCATCATATATCGCGTGAAAGCCCGTACCTCATAGAACCCTGTTCCGAACAGGCTATCCAACTTAATATCTCCTTCGGATTCACCGTTCTGCACATAGAGTTTACGCGTTTCCACCACATCCCCACTCGGATTGAGTAATTCCACATAAAGCACCTTGCTGATATTCGTTGGTTTTCCATTGTCAGCCCTCACCACGTAAGCCTTGAAATGCATCGTCTCCCCTTTGAAATAGCCCGTATTGTCGAAATGCAGATACGCCTTTTCCTGAGGAGTCGATTGGTTAAAGAGCATTGCATGCTTCATGTAAGCAAGCAAACGCAGCATATCCTTTTCAGTCTCCTGTGCTTCTACTCCCCGCCCTAACAGGGAGGGGTAAGGGGGAGGGTCTTTACCGTTCTTTTCCCATCGTCCTCTTCCTCAATCATCACCCTCACAGCATCTACTGGCAACAAATCCTCGATGAGTTCGGGCCATTCCATGAAGCACAGATTCCCGCTATACACATAGTCCTCGAAACCTATATCATACGCCTCGCTCTCCTTCTTGATTCGATAGAAGTCGAAATGGTAAATCGGTTCTCCTTTCCCATCCAAATACTCATTCACGATTGCAAACGTTGGCGAATTAATCACATCCTCCACACCTAATTCCTCACATATCGCCTTGATGAAAGTCGTCTTTCCCGCTCCCATCTTTCCATAGAAGGCAAACACCTTGTTCTCGCCCATCTGAGCTACAAACTCCTTCGCTGCCTCCCTTATCTGATCGATTGATTCAATAATAATTTCCATTTTTCCGTTCTCAGCAAGCTTCGGTTTTGCCGAAGCCCTTTTTCACTTTTCACTCTTCTCTACCTTCTCTTCTTGCTTGTCAGCGTCACGAGTGGAATGAGCATCTCCTCCATCGAAATACCGCCATGTTGGAAAGTATTCCTATAGTAAGACACATAATAATTATAATTATTAGGGTAGGCGAAGAAAGCATCACCCTTCGCAAACACATAACTCGTCGAAAGATTCGGAGCTGGCAAGAATGCCATCTTCGGATTCTTCAACACAAACAAATCCTTGGCATTATACGACAAATTCTTGCCCAACTTATATCTCAAGTTCGTATTCGTGTTCTTGTCACCGATAATCTTCGTAGGTGTATTCACGCGAATCGAACCATGGTCCGTGGTAACCACAATCTTCGCATTGGTATTTGCCAACGCATGGAAAAGTTCGCTCACTGGTGAATGTCGGAACCAACTCGACGTGATACTGCGGTAAGCTATCTCGTCCGATGCCAACTCCCTCACCATCGTTGATTCCGTTCTGGCATGAGAAAGCATATCGATGAAGTTCACCACAATCACGTTCAACTGCTTCGTACTCAATTGCCTGAACTGGTTGACCAACTTCTCTGTCTCTGCCGAATGGTTCAGTTTCGAGTAACTAAAGCTCTCGCTTCTTCTGTATCTATCGAGCTGTGTCTGAATCAGTGGTGCTTCATTGAGGTTCTTGCCTTCTTCCTCGTCCTCATCCACCCACAACTCAGGGAACATCGTCGCAATCTGGTTCGGCATCAGTCCTGCGAAGATGGAATTACGAGCATACTGGGTAGCGGTCGGAAGAATCGACACATAGAGGTTCTCATCGAAAATGAAATCATCTGCCAACTGCTGACTAATCACCCTCCATTGGTCATATCGCAAATTATCGAACACCACCAAATAAACCTGTTCTCCTGCGTTGAGCAAAGGGAAAATCATCTTCTTGAAGATGTCGGGGCTCATGATAGGACGATGGTCTGGGTCATTCAACCAATCGATATAGTTCTTCATGACAAACTTGGCAAACTCCTGATTAGCATCCGACTTCTGCATTTGCAGCATCTCCTTCATCGGACTATCGGTCTCTGCCAGCTCCAATTCCCAAAACACCAACTTCTTATACACCTCCATCCAGTCGTCCAAATTTCGGGCATCATTGATTTGCATACTGATATTCCCGAAGTTCTGCTGATAACTCGAATTGGTCTGGTCGGTCTCAATCGCCTTCTTGTGCAGATGGCGCTTGAGCGTCAAAAGTATCTGGTTGGGATTGACAGGCTTAATCAGATAATCCGCAATCTTTGCACCAATCGCCTGGTCCATGATATTCTCCTCCTCACTCTTCGTCACCATCACCGTAGGCACGGTAGGATTTACCTCCTTGATGCGTTGCAAGGTCTCCAAACCCGTCAAACCTGGCATATTCTCATCCAGGAAAATCAAGTCGAAGTTCCTTTCTTGGCACAAGTCAATCGCGTCCTGCCCATTCGTAGCAGTCACCACCTCATAATCTTTCTTCTCTAAAAATATAATATGTGGGCGAAGCAATTCAATTTCATCATCCACCCACAGCAATGTTCCTTGTACCATTATCTTAATATTTTGTTCTTAAATTTCACTAAAGTCCCTCCTTTTTCAGCCACCGTTCGCTTCGGTTTTGCCGAAGCCTCTTCCCTCAGCCACCGTTCGCCTCGGTTTCGCCGAGGCCTTTCCTCTTCCCTTTCTCAGTAAGCTTCGGTTCTGCCGAAGCCTTTCCTCTTCCCTCAGCCACCGTGCGCCTCGGTTTTGCCGAGGCCTTTCTGCTTTCCTTTCTCAGTAAGCCTCGGTTTTGCCGAGGCCCTTCCTCCTTAGAAGATAAAGTTCTCCTCATCCTCTATCTCTTCCTCCTTCTGCTCCTGCATCTGCATGTCCTCCAGTTCCTCCTGCGTAGGCAAGTCTTTTGGTTCATCGAGTATATTCTCATCAAGCTGCAAGTGAGCAATGCGGTTGAAATTCCTGTCATAGAAGTCGAAGTATTCCTCAAAACTCTTGCCGTTCATCAGCACCTTCATGTTATCCTCCGAAATGATAAACATCTTCAGTCCCTCCAACTTCTTAGCCATATCCTTATAATTCAGCAGCTTATGCATATACACGTATGCCTCATCATAATTCACAAAGCTCTTCACCTGCAACAGGTCGATGCCATCGCCACGCACGGTTTCCATGTCGAAATAACGAATGGCAAAGTTCGAGAAGTTATAGCGAGCCACCTCGAAAATCAACTGGTTCTCGTTGATGCTGTCATGCTCGTATGCAATCACGAACATGTGATTCACATTCTTGTCAACCTTAAACACCGTATCTGCATTCGTCGAATCTGCCAAAGCCATTCCCATGCGTCTGCTCCAAATGCTACCCGAACTCATTCTGCCGCTGGCAAGAATCCTTCCTTCCTGCAAGCCTTTCACGTATAATCCTGCCAATTCGCTCACTGTACTCTGTGGATAGGTCTGCACGATATTCTTCATGGCATTCATAAACTGCCCACGGTCGCCCTTCTCCAACTTACTCATCGCATCGATGAAGAGGAAACGGGCACGGTTGTCACCCTTCGGATATTCCTTCTCCGCATATTCATTCGTTGCAATCACATGGTCGAAATTGCCTTCTTCGTAGGCATCGTAAGCAGCCGTATAGAGTGAATCCTCAATTTGTTTGCCAAAGCGACCCTTGAATTCGAAGTTCGGGTCAGCAATCATCTTGCCATGCTCATTGTCAGGGAAACCCTCAATGAGTTTCTGTCGATAATCCTCGGCATCCTCCCCTCGTCCTTGTCGAGAATAGAGCTGGAACATATTATAGTATAGCTCATCCAAATGCTCAAAATCCTCGAAGTCAACGAGAATTCTTTGGAAGGTTCGCTCTGCCAGCGGGAAGTTCTCCATACGGTCCTTGTAAATCACAGCAGAGTTATAGAGTCCATCCACGAGGGCTGCATTCGAGGTTGCCATCTGCTCCTCGGTGTAAGGAATATCCTTGATATAATACTCACGTCGGTGTGGGTCGGCTTCGTATTCTTTCAACTTCTCCAGTCGCTCCTTCTCCTCCTCACTCAGTTCTGTTCCATCAGGATTGAGCATCGTGGAGTCGTTGGCAAGACTGTCCGTCATCACACTATCATTCATCACCGAATCTCCCTCAGCAACCTCGTCATCAAAACTGCTCAACACCGTCTTATTACTTCTTCGCCAATCATCTGCCAATTCACGCTCGCCCCATTTCCGCTTGAATTCGTTCTTACCAGCACTCACTGAAGCAGGATTATAGAAATACCACAAACCGCCTTGCTGATTACCTGCACCCATCTGATTCTGAGCCGTCTGTGGCTGGTTAGGACGATTATTCTGTGCACCGCCACCCGTCGCTTCCATCTGCTTGCGCTCTTCCTCGCGCTCCTTCTTCTTCAGTTCCTCAATGATTCCGTCAATCTTTTTCAGCATTTCCGTGGAGTCCATCCTTGCCAATTCTTGTAAACTGTCCTGCAACTCCACAGCCTGAGCGAATGGTTTCAGTTCTTCCAAAATCTTCGCACGCTCATCAATTTCCTTATAATCATCGCGCTCCTTATCAAACAAACCCAGCACACCAGCATAGCACTCCTGAGCCTTCACGAATTCTTCTTTTTCCCAATAGAGTTGACCGAGGTGCAGCCACACCACACCTTTCTCCACACCGTTTCTCGTGCTTTTCTCCACTCCGTCCTTATAGGCATAGATGGCACGGAGCGAATCGCCTTGGGCAAGATAGATATTACCCATCGCGTAATACACTTGGTCCAGATAGTCGAGATTCTTGCGGTTACGAGCCATCGCCTTCAACCGACTAATCATCTTCTTGCTTTGTCCCTTCGACATCACTTCGGTCTGCTGAATCCTCGCATTGAATTCCAATTCGTAAGGCGGATTGCTCTTATATACCTTCTTGAACTCCTTGAAGGCAAGCTGATTCTGACCAATCTCTTTATAGAGTTGACCCAACAAGAAGTGCAAACGTGCTTTTTCCACACCTCTGCTCTTCTTCATGGCAAACTTGATGTTCGGAATCGCCTCTTCGTACTGTTTCTGCCTCAACTGATAGTCAGCGGTAACAGATGCACGCAATGCTTCCAAATTCTTCGGAAAACTATCTCTGCGTGTCTCGTTCACCAATCGCTCAGCATCATAAATCCAATCGAGCTCGGCATAACACTTCGCCTCACTCAGTCGGGCACGTGCAATCAAATCAGGTCTGGAAAAATACAAGCGTTGGATATAGGCAAAGGTGGAAGCTGCTTCCATGTATTCACCCTTCCGAAACTGTGCCTCACCCATCAAGAACCAAGCCTTCCACAAAAATGGGTTGTACTCCTTCTGACTCAACCATATCTTATCCTTTGGAGTCTTCGGTTTTGAACTCTTCCATTCAGG
>OMTC01000170.1 GCA_900313845.1 uncultured Prevotellaceae bacterium | reverse complement strand
TAATGTTTATTAGTGAATACGTGTTGAGATGAATTCAAACAAAAGAAGATTGCACACATAATTATAAAGGATTGGGGACTCAATGCAGTCCTGTTTCCTCTTGATAATGATGCGCGAAATGAATCATAGCAAGAAAGCGTGTAAGGCACACTTCCAGCGATGAAATGCTGTGTAACAAAAGAGTATGGGAATCAATTGAACAAGGCGATGGAATTACTTTTGATTGAGTAATTCATCTATTTCCTTTTCCAAATCAGAAATCACGTCCTTATAGGGCTCTGTGCTTGCCTTGTTGGAAGCACGCACAGCATCTACTCCAGTGTAGAGTAGAACCATGGCATAATGGTATTTTTCGTTAGGCAAATTTGGATAACGCTCGCGCAGATTCCTCAGGCGGGACTGGATGAGGTTGGCTGCATCACGATATACCTTTTCTTCCTCAGTGGAATTCACGGTGAGAGGAAGGGAAATACCATCTATGTTGACTGTTATGTTCAGTTTCTTTTCCATACTCGTCATCAAGCTTCTTGACGTTTTGCTCGGTTAGCCTATCCCTGATTCAGGTCAGTGCTCAAGAGCCCGATGCATTTGTTAACTTCGCGCACCAGCTTGGAGATTCGTTGCTTAGCGCCCTTGAGTTCGGAGTCGCTAATCTCAATCATCTTAGCCAGTTTCAAATTGGAGTAATCGCTCTGACTTTGACGCAATTCAGCCTTGAGACGAGCAATTTCCTCGTCCTTACGATCCACTTCAATGTACAAGTCGCCAATTTCCTTCTTCATCACTTGGTAGTTGGAAATGAGTTGGCGAATTTTACCATCAAAGATTTTCAACTGTCTTTTTTCTTCGTCAGTCATAGT
The DNA here is from genome assembly GCA_900313845.1 of uncultured Prevotellaceae bacterium. GTDB lineage: Bacteria > Bacteroidota > Bacteroidia > Bacteroidales > Bacteroidaceae > UBA3839. Next base: position 7,856 of record OMTC01000170.1, on the reverse strand, counting down.
TATAACTCCTCAAATATATTGTGTCCAATCTTTCTCTCTCTTCTTGAATCATGCTGGGCTAACTCCGAGGGAATGTGGCTCAGGCATGGCATCGTAGGTGATAGGGAAACGGAATAGAATCTATTCGACATTAACGTTTCATCTATGGAGCGGAGGAGAGAAGGGAAATCTTACTTTTTCATTTTAGCCTCTGCTTCAGCAATTTCTGCCTGAGAAGGCTTCTTTTCTTTCTTAGCGAGAATAATGAAATTATAAGAATATTCTTTTGTCCAGTCGGTGCTAAATCCAAGGGATTGCTGATACTTCCTTACTGAGAAAATGGACTTGCGGGTTGCTTCGTCGTTCCAGTCGTTTTTATTGAAAATATCATCAATGGTCTTATCTGTCATGGCCCTAAGTGCCTTTCTTAAGAAACTTGGAACACGGAAGCGCCATTTCATCAGATTACCCATGAGCATCATGAGTTCTTGCGTGTAACCTTGGAAAAGGTAGAGGTAGTTGGCTACGTCGGTCTGTTTGCGACATCCCTTTTTGATGCTTGCATCTATTTCCTTAAAGAAATTGTCGCTTATTCCATAGAGATTCTGAAGGAGATTTTTGCAAGCTTTCTTCTCACCAATGCCCAGTTTGTTGTTTACTGTGGCAACTTTGAGAGAACGTTTGAAAGCCATCATGTCGGGGAGTGCTGCCAGGTTGTTGATACCTAAATTCGCAGCGAGGGAAGCTTGAAAATAGACTCTGATGAGAGTCATGAAGTCTTCCATTCCACCCACATTATCCTTCTCCTTTTTTTTGAAAATATCTGAGAAAAAACTCATTTCTGTCTTTCTTTTATGTAAATTAGGTGCAAATGTAAGAAATTTATTTGGATAATAAAGTAAAATGAATGAAAAATTCAAGATGTAGTCTTCAATTTGTTATGAAACATTTGTTTATAACACATCCTAAGATTGTTTTGATACAGGGATGAAAATGATAAATGCATAAAAAAGTTGCTCACGGCAACATGAGCAACTTTTAGGGGTTTGTGATGTGAATAGGGATGTTTTTTCAATATGCGTTTTCTTCTCCACGAATCATGTTTCGGATGGTCCACCAAATGATTTGAATATCGAGCATGAAGCTCCAATTCTCGATGTATTCGATGTCCTTCTTCACACGTCCTTCCATCTGGCGGATGTATTTTGTTTCACCTCTGAATCCCGATACTTGGGCTAATCCCGTGATGCCAGGTTTGGCAAGATGGCGAACCATGAAACGGTTGATGATTTGGGAGTATTCCTCAGTGTGTTTCAGCATGTGAGGACGTGGTCCAACGACAGACATTTCTCCTTTCAATACATTGATGAATTGAGGTAATTCGTCGATGTTGGTACGACGCATGAAATCACCAAATGGGAATTTTCGAGGATCGTTTGCCGTGGCTTGCACCTTGTCGGCATCATCGTTGACATGCATGGAACGGAATTTCTTACATTTGAATACTTTTCCATCGAGTCCAGTGCGCTCCTGATTGAAATAGATAGGGCCAGGAGATTGCCTCTTGATTTTATATGCTACCCAAAGATAAATCCAAGGATATATGGTGATGAGGAAAGTGGCAGAGAAAAGAATGTCGAACCCACGCTTCAACATACGATTCCATGGATAGGTGAGAGGCTCTTGACGTCGTGCCACTACTAAAGTTTTTCCTCGTTGGTCGGGAGCAAATCCACTATTGAAAACGTTGAGAGAAGGGACAAAGTAGAAACGAATAAGGTTGTTATCGCAGAACTTGGCAAGAATATTTGTCTTTGACTGCTCTTCATAAGGAAAATAAGCGTAAAGTTCATGGACTTCACTACGTTCTTTCAACCAAGTAAACAACTCGTTGTATCCTCCTTTGTGATACTCCTCGAATTTTTCATCATCGCTCTTTTCACCATCGTAGAATATACCTAATATATTATAGCCATACCAAGGCTGGCTGAGATAATCGAAAAGTTCGTGAATCGCATAATTGTTTCCTACCAGCACAACATGTCGCAAGTTTCTCTTGTTGGTTCTCATGTGTTTGAGGAATGCTCGAATGAATAGGCGCTCAACAATGAGAAGTCCTGTGAAGACTATCATGTAGGAAAAGAAGAAGAGACGTGGAAAATAGTCGTCAGGCCGCATGGTGATTGTCATGATAGTAGTGAAAAGGGTACTCAAAATGTTTGTGATAATCACACGCTGAATGACTTTGCCTGGGGTGGAGAAACGATTTTGTGTGATTGAAGGAAACAACAGGAAACTGATAAAGAAAGCCACAATCAAGGTGACAAGCATACGTTTTGCGTAAACGGGTTCGGTGGTGTATGGGTCAAGAGTTTCAAACAAAAGAAAATAGCCACTGAATGATAGTGTCAGTAGTACCAAGTCGGCTATCAATACGAATGATTGTAGAAATTTGTCTTTTCCCATGGCTTTTAATTCAGTCTCTTGTCGTTTAAGGTAACGCTTTACAAATTATGTTTGACCTATATTTATAATAATCGGAATGCTTTATAATGGTTATACACCTTAATTGTAAAAAGAGTCGAAGTGTCTCTTCGTTAAAAAGTATGCAAATTTAGAGCTTTTTGAAATGTTTTCAAAATATTTGCCTTATATTTGCATAAAATTCCAAAGAAATACATCGAAAATATGTTATTGTATCCAAATTCAAAAATCAATTTAGGATTGAATGTTGTAGAGAAACGTCCAGACGGTTATCACAATCTGGAAACGGTTTTCTATCCCATTCATCTGCAAGATGCCCTTGAAATACATGAATGGGAAAATCCCGAAGAGGGGAAAGATTATCAGCTGAAGGTAAGTGGAACAATCCTCGATGGTTCGCCTGAAGATAATCTGGTGGTTCGCGCTTATCGCATTCTGAAAAGGGATTTTCCTGATAAGATGAAACCTGTGCGTATCTTCCTTTATAGGGTGCTGGACTCGGTGGAGGTTCCGCTGATGCCGCTTTTATGCTGAAAGCAATGAATGAGCGATTTGAATTGGGATTGAGTGTTTCTGAACTACAGAAATATGTATCGCTTTTGGGTGCAGATTGTGCATTTTTCATCGAAGGAAAACCTGTTTTTGCCGAAGGAATCGGTAATTTGTTTAGTGATGTGGATGTGAGCTTGAAAGGAAAGACACTGATTTTGGTGAAACCCGATGTGTTTGTTTCCACAAAAGATGCATATCGTTTTGTTGAGCCTCATCGCCCAGAAAAATCTTTAAAGGAACTTCTTGCGGCTCCAATCGAAACTTGGAAAGATACCGTGTTGAATGACTTCGAACGAAGTGTTTTCCCTAAATATCCAGAAATAGCTGCCATCAAGGACCGACTTTACGATCTGGGTGCGATTTATGCATCTATGTCGGGCAGTGGTGCCTCTGTCTTTGGCATATTTGATGAACCTATAGAGCATATAGATGAGATTTTCTCAGGATATTTCTGCCGACAAAGAGAATTCGATGTTTAGGTTTTTCTCTTTTAATTCCATGAACTTTCAAAGATGACTCCCAAAGAAGAAATTGAACAACTCAGAACCCAGTTGCATCAGCATAATTATAATTATTATGTGCTGAATCAGCCTACTATTTCTGATTATGAATTCGACCAGATGATGCATAAGCTGGAGGATTTGGAAACTTTCTATCCACAGTATGCTGACCCAAATTCTCCTACTCAGAGAGTGGGTAGCGACATCAATCAGTCGTTTCGACAGGTTCCTCATAAGTATCCCATGCTTTCATTGGCAAATACTTATAATGAAGCTGATGTACGCGATTTCTATGAGCGAGTGAAAAATGGGCTTGAGGGAGAAGAATTTGAAATCGTGGCAGAAATGAAATACGATGGCTTGAGCATTTCCCTCACTTATGTGGATGGAAAACTTACTCAAGCTGTCACCCGAGGAGATGGTGTGCAGGGTGATGATGTAACAGCCAATGTGCGAACCATCAATAGCATTCCTCTTCAACTTCGTCCTAATTCTGGTTATCCTCATGAGTTTGAAATTCGTGGCGAGATATTGATGCCATGGACTTCATTCGAGGCTTTAAATAAGGAACGTGAACTTCGTGAGGAACAGTTGTTTGCAAATCCAAGAAATGCTGCTTCAGGAACCCTTAAATCTCAGAAATCTGAACTCGTTGCTTCCCGCAAGTTAGACGCTTATCTCTATTATCTTTTAGGAGATGAAATAGGTAATGATGGATACCATTATGAGAATTTGCAGAAAGCAAAAGAGTGGGGTTTCAAGATTTCGGATGGCATGAAGAAATGCAAGACGGTAGATGAAATCCTCGACTATATCAACTATTGGGATAAGGAACGAAAGAATCTTCCTGTTGCTACTGATGGCATTGTTTTGAAAGTAAACTCTCTTCGCCAGCAGCAACATCTGGGCTATACTGCAAAGTCGCCTCGATGGGCAATTGCTTATAAATTCCAGGCTGAAAGAGCATGCACCCGACTGAATGAAGTGACGTATCAAGTGGGACGCACGGGTGCCATCACTCCTGTTGCCAATATGAATCCTGTGAAGTTGGCTGGAACTATCGTGAAGCGTGCTTCGCTTCATAATGCTGACATCATTCAGCAACTCGATCTTCATATTGGAGATATGGTTTATGTGGAGAAAGGTGGCGAAATCATCCCAAAGGTTGTTGGTGTGGATAAAACCCAGCGTACTCCTGATATGCAACCTGTGCATTTCATCACCCATTGTCCTGAGTGTGGTGCGGAGTTGCTTCGCATTGAAGGAGAAGCAGCGCATTATTGTCCTAACGATACTGCATGTCCTCCTCAAATCAAAGGACGCATCGAACATTTCATTAGCCGAAAGGCGATGGATATTGAAAGTCTTGGACCTGAAACTGTGGATGATTATTATCAGAGAGGACTGATTCACAACATCGCAGACCTCTATCTGATTAAAGCTTCAGATATAAGTGGAGCAAAAAATGAGCGTGCCAAGTCGGCTCTGAAAATAGTGGAAGGCGTGAAGGCTTCTCTGCAAGTTCCTTTCGAACGTGTGGTTTTTGCCATTGGTATTCGTTTTGTAGGCGAAACTACAGCGAAACTTCTTGCCAGACATTTCAAGACAATGGATGCATTGAAAAATGCTACTGTGGAGCAACTGCTTGATGTGGAGGGCATTGGAATGGTGATAGCACAGAGTGTTGTGAACTATTTTCAAGAACCTCGCAATGTGGAAATCATTGAGCGTTTGAAAGAATATGGTGTGCAAATGTCTTTGTCGGAAGAAGCTCTTTCAAATCAATCCACAAAACTTGAAGGTAAATCCATTGTTATTAGCGGTGTGTTTAGTAAGCATTCGCGCGATGAATACAAAGCGTTGATAGAACAACATGGAGGAAAGAATGTGGGTAGTATTTCTGCCAAGACATCTTTCATTCTTGCGGGAGAGAACATGGGACCTGCCAAACTGGAAAAAGCATCCAAATTGGGTGTTCAGATTCTCTCTGAAGATGATTTCCTTGCCATGATAGAAAATGAAGATTAATTACACATTATTTATATATAAGGAATCAATTATTACTTTTTTCAATTTACTCTTAACAAAATAAACTCAAATAAAAAACGATGAAAAAAATCCTATTTTTAGCTGCAACCATTCTTTGTGCAGCCTTTGCAGCAACCTCTTGTAATAAAGAAAGTAAGGCAGAAGCATCACTCTATTACGTAGGAGAGTGTGCTAAACTCTCTTATACCGATTCTACCAATGCGGCTTTTGAAAAACTCATTCTTGAAAGCTTGGATAATTTGGGATATACAGGCTCCAAGTCTGTATTCCAAGAAAAAGCAGAGGTTGGAGTCAGCAATGTAGGCTATGCACAATACATGTGCAATGTGCAGGCGCATAACACATACGCAGCTAAATTGAATAATCTGACATTGTCTCAGGTAAAGAATTCTATTTTCAGTTCACATACCGACTCTATCATCGGTTTGGGATACAGTCGTGCAGATTCTATCCCATTGAAAACTTTTACTGCGCAATTCAATCTTCTCGCTCCTTCCTTTGCTTATGCACAAATAGATTCATTTAGCATTGGCGTAAAATAAACTGTGAGTGTATTATTTGTAATCATAATTGATGGATTATCAAGCAATCATAGATAAATACTATCCTGAGGAAAACGAACTTCGACGTATTCTCATGATTCATAGCCGTTCTGTGGCAGACAAGGCTTTGGCTATAGCTGAGGCGCATCCCGAACTTCCTATTGACAAACAATTTGTTGAAGAAGCTGCTATGCTCCATGATATTGGTATCTTCAGAACCAATGCTCCAAGCATTCATTGCTTTGGAACGGAACCTTATATCTGTCATGGCACGATTGGTGCGGAGTTGATGCGAGAGGAAGGTTTTCCGCAACACGCTTTGGTTTGTGAGCGACACACGGGCTCAGGACTTTCTCTTTTGGAAATAGAACGTCAAAATTTACCTGTTCCGCACCACGACATGCTTCCCCTTTCTCTTGAAGAAAAACTCATTTGCTATGCTGATAAGTTTTTTTCAAAGACTCATTTGGAAAGAGAAAGGACAGTGGAGCAAGCTCGGAATTCACTTTTAAAATTCGGAGAGGAAGGAATAGCAAGATTCGACGCTTGGATTCAATTGTTTTCCTAACCACTTTCTCAATCCTTTTATAAGGCAAGAAAAACATCTCCATAGGGGATTGAAAGCCAAAACGAGCCTGCGTTTTCACTAAAACGCAGGCTCGTTTTGCTTAAAACGCAGGCTCGTTTTAATAGTGATGATGCTATTTCGCTTTTCTATTGATGGTATTCCGCTTTTCTTCTGACGGTGTAGCGTAAGAATGTTGATGGTGCAGCGTATGAGTGCTGACGGTGCAACGTATGAATGTTGATGGTGCAGAATTTCACTCTTGATGGTAAGTAATTTTGTTGTTTTGACGTTTTTTCTTACCTTTGCAGCCGATTTTGAAAATGGAGCAGCTTTATCAGTCGACAGATGGGATGCTATTTTCAAAACAACTTAGAAATACTAATCATAAACATGTTCAAAAAACAACAAAAACTGAAAGCGGATGTGATTCGATGGCATCAGTTTACGCGCCATGGAGATGCGGTGTTCCTTTCGTTGGGACGTGAAATCATCATCTCCACCTTGTCTGTTGCCACATTGCTCACTGCCACTCCTCAGACTGCACAAGCCCAGACATCTGCCCCTATGTTGGAGGGCAATGCCAGGGAGATTGAAACAGACGAGGTGACGGTAACCGCTTCGCGAGTGCCGCTCCCAATGGAGCAAACGGCACGCATCGTGAGTGTAATGACTCGCGAACAAATCAAGGACTGTCCCGCGCAGTCGGTAAATGACCTTTTGAAGTATGCAGCATCTGTAGATGTCCGGCAGCGTGGTGCATTCGGTATTCAGACGGACATCAGTATCAATGGTGGAACGCACGATCAGATTGTTATATTGCTGAACGGCGTAAACATCTCCTCTCCTCACACTGGCCACTTGGCTGTCGATTTGCCTATCAGTATCGACGACATTGAACGCATCGAGGTTCTCGAAGGCGCAGCAAGTCGTGTCTATGGTACAAGTGCCTTTTCTGGTGCCATCAATATCGTAACGAAATCTCAGTTTGTAGATGTAGAAAAGAAAGTCAATGGTTCCGTTGGTTTGATGGGAGGTAACTTTGGCTCTATCGGTGCAGATGCTTCTGTTTCGATTATTTCCGAAGAAGAGCATCCGAATGTCACTATCAACGGTGGAGCTTTTGTTCCTCCGCTGACATAACACCCTCTCTTTTCATCTGGGCATCGCTTCGGCGGTGCCCTC
>OMTC01000177.1 GCA_900313845.1 uncultured Prevotellaceae bacterium | reverse complement strand
GTTCATAGTCTTCACACATTCGCTTATAAAAAACATGACTAAGCTTATGAATACCAACCAGTTCTCCCTTAGCATTCACTTCTTCTCTATGAACAGAGCAACGAGTTAAGCGTCCCTCTGCATCAGATTCCACATAGTATTGGTCTTGGAATTTGGTGACTGGCGTAATCAGCATCACGTCTGGTTCGCTGCATGCAAGAAGTTCGGTAATGGCACGAGGTTCGAAAACCAAATCACTCTCCAAGAGCAGGAAATCATCATCACCGATGCACTCGCGACAATGATACAGTGTGTACATGCTGTTTGTTTCAGCAAAACGAGGACTGAACACACATTCCACGCAAGGAATCTCCTGTGCCAAAGACTCATATTTTTCCTTGTGATAGCCCGTTCCTATGATAATGCGCTCTATGCCACACGCCTTCAAGGTCTCTATACTACGCAGCACCATGGGGCGATTGCCAGCAGGAATAAAACCTTTTGGAATATCTTCTGTCATGGAACCAAACCGAGTGCCCATGCCTGCCGCCATTATTACAGCCGTCTTTACCATCACTCCATTAATTTAGGAAATTACCATCTATCATTTCTTCAAGAAAGCCATCATAGCCTCTTTGTTCTCCACAGGTGTGGTAGTAGGGCGTCCCAAATCCTTTCGAGCTCCCTTTTTCACTTTCACTTCCACAAACAAAGGTCCTTCCTCCTGTTTGATTTGTGCCAACACCTCCTGCAATGATTCCTTGTCGCTCACAGAATAGGCTTTCTGATAACCACATGCCTCTGCCACCTGAACAAGATTGACTTGGAGACCCACCGTAGGCTGTCCACCCACAGAGTCATGGGCACCATTATTGAACACCACATGCACGTAGTTGCTTGGATGCATCTGGGCAACGATAGCCATACCTCCCATGTGCATGATGCTCGCTCCATCACCATCGAAGCAATAGACACGTCGTCCGCCTTGCTGAAGAGCTATTCCCAAAGCGATTTGAGATGCATGCCCCATCGAACCAACGGTAAGGAAATCCCGTGCGTGTCCCTCGCCTACTGCCTCTCGGTATTCAAACAACTCACGCGAAATCATACCCGTCGTAGAAACAACAACAGCATTCGTTTCCATGGATGCAGCAACAGTCTTGATGGCTTCTTCTCGTACCAAAGACAAACCTGTGTCGATATTGTTTTGCAATTTGTAGTCTGCAAAAGTTCCCTTGCGCACAATCAAGGCAAAAGCCTCTTTTGTCTCTTGCATATATTGATTGGCACGTTTCAACTGCTCTTCGCATTCCGCTTCATCCGTTGAAAGAATCTCATAGCGAATGCCCATGGCATCCAGTAAGGAAAGTGCCACTTTTCCTTGCTTCACGTGTTGAGGCTCGTCATGAACACCTGGCTCTCCTCTCCATCCTATGAGCAGCAGCAACGGAATGTTATACACGTCTTTATCAGTGAGCGACATCAACGGATTCACCGTATTTCCCTCACCTGAATTCTGCATATACACAAGTGGAATACGCCCTGTAGCCAAATGATAGCCTGCGGCAAGACCTACCGCACCACCCTCATTGGCTGCAATAATATTTTTCTCACGAGACGAATGGTCTGTGATATATGCACATATATTTTTGAGCAAGGAATCGGGCACACCCGTATAAAAGTCGATGCCTAATTCCGCAAGTGTATCATAAAAAAACTGAGGCTGTATCACTGCTTTTCTTTTTCTTTAGTTTGGAATAATCATTCTTCTTTTTTAGTAAGCTTCGGTTTTGCCGAAGCCCTTCTTCATCTACTTGGTTCCCGGAATAAGTTCCAAGATTTCCTTAATCGGCATGCAAAGGTCGTTCGCATCGTAAGAGCGATGATGCTCAAGAATGGAAGTAGCCACTTTCACCATAGCTGGGTAAGCGGCACGAAGCATGTGGTTTGCATATATCACCACGTTCACACCCCATGAGTTAAGTTCCTCTTCGGTGATATGGTTATAAGTGGTAGGAACCACCACAATAGGCACGTAAGTATGCTTCTCACGGAATGCACGACAAAACTCCTTAATATCGTCACCCGACTTGTTTTTGCTGTGTATCATGACGCCATCGGCACCAGCCTCCACATAGGCAAATGCACGTTCCAATGCATCTTCAACGGATTTCCCTGCAATCAAACTTTCAATTCGGGCTATCACCATGAAGTCCTTGGTCACTTGGGCTTCTTTACCCGCACGTATTTTGTTGCAGAAGTTTTCTATCGTATCTTGTGTCTGAATCGCATCCGTTCCAAAAAGGGAATTCTTTTTCAGTCCCACCTTGTCTTCAATGATAACAGCCGAAATGCCATTACGCTCCAAGGTTCTCACCGTAAAGACGAAATGCTCCAACTTGCCACCCGTATCACCATCATAGATAATCGGTTTGGTTGTACATTCCAAGATATTGGTGAGGTCCTGCAAACGAGTTGTAAGGTCAACCGCCTCGATGTCGGGTTTACCTTTCGAAGTGGAATCAGTCAGTGAACTCGACCACATGCCATCAAAATGCTCCGTGAGCATCCTGTTCTGAATTTCCAAATTCTCCACAATCAAGCCCGAGAGTCCATTATGAACCTCCAAAATGCGCACAACAGGCTTGGCTGCTATCAGACGGCGAAGCGACTTCAATCGCACATCTGGCGTGGTACCGATGGATTTGATTTCCTTGTCCAACGAGGAAGATTCAATACCCTTCGTATAAGGTATTTCTATCACCTCTCCCCCGAGTTCCTCCATCACCTTGAAGACTTCCTGGCGAAGTTCCTTTTCGCTGCCTTCTTTCCAGTCATCGCCATGAATGATGTAATCGGGCTTATACTCACGCAGATTGGGCACATAGCTCCAATCATCCTGAGGAACTACCTTCCACACTCCTTTTATATTCTCAACAACATTCTTACGCTGTTCGTAAGTCAAATAAGGCAAACGCTTATGAGTAGCAATGGCTCTATCGGTAAACAAACCTATCAGCACTCTACCATACTCTGCCCCTCTTTGAATAATGTTTATTAAACCAGGATGCATGATATCACCAATCATGCCAAGATACACTGTCTTTTGCACGTTGAAAAGCATTTTTAAAATAAAACAATTGCAAATGTAGAAAAATTTGTTGAGAAAACAAAATTTTACTATTTTTGCACGGTACAAATAACAAGAGTTTTCATAATCAATACTATATAAATGAGAAGTTATGAAAATTAAGATACGTCTCAAGCATTTAAAAATACAGAAATGCTTAGGAAAAGAAATTGATAATCAAATCCGTAAATCGGTAAATCTTTAAATCGGTAAATCATTTGTATGAATCAGCAATTTCTGGAAGAAGAATACAGACTGAATTATAGAATCAGCAGCGAAATGAAAGCTGCATGGGTAGTCAGCATGGATTTGGCAGACAAACTCATTGAGGTTTGCAAGAAATACGACTTGAAATGCTTTATGAATGGAGGCACACTTCTCGGAGCCGTTCGTCATAAAGGTTTCATTCCTTGGGACGACGACGTGGACTTCATGATGCTACGTAAGGACTACGACAAGTTGCTCCAAGTGGCTGACAAAGAGTTTACTTATCCCTACTTCTTTCAAACCACCTACAGTGATGAAGGCTTTTGCCGAGGCCATGCACAGATACGTGATGAGCGCACATCAGGTTTTAGCATCGAAGAGGCAACCCGAAAATACTCTCGCGGAATCAGCATCGACGTATTTGTGCTCGACGGATATATCGAAAACCCTGTACCTCGTTTTTTCCATCGCCTCACCACCCAAATCCTCAAGAAATCCATACGCGCCTACTTGGAGCGAGGTTTGCCACATCGCAAATTTAGCAAACGCCTCTTGTCTTTTATCTCCACTCCCGTCTATTCTCTCGTGGACTATCGTAAAGCTTTCAAGCTCTACGAGAATATGTTTCGTTCCATCGACCAAGACACGCACCGCCGCGTAGCTACTGTTTCTTGGATATACACGCATCGCAAGAACATCGACCCATACGAGGCATACAGCGAAGTGGTTTGGTTGCCATTCGAAGACCGGCTCTTTCCTGCACCAAAAGACTATCATCAAGTACTGCTCGACACATTCGGAGACGACTATATGGTGCCGCAGCAACTGCCAAGTGTGCATTCCAAGCACTACATCGACGCCTATCGCTCCTATCGCGAAGTGGCTCCCGAACTGCTCGAACATCCAGAGCGTTACGAAGAGCGCATCAACTTGGTTTATGGCCAATAGCTTTTCATAATGGTGAAATAGGGAATTGGGGAACAAAGGGACAGAGAGGCTTTGACGTTGGCATTATCGCTAACGTTGCCATTATCTTTAGCATTAACTTTGGCATTTCCATCCGGATGGCCTCCCTCCCCCTCGGGGGAGCTGGAGGGGGCTTCAGTGGAGCTGGAGGGGGGCTTCAGTGGAGCTTTAGGCGGTCTTTTGTGGATATACTGAACTTCTCCTTTGGATTCAACTAGTTGCCGAGGGCTCGGCATTTCGATAACGAGCCTTCGGCGTTGCGATAACGAAGGCTCGCTATAATTTTGTTGAGGGCTCGCCATTTCAGTAAAAACAAAGGAGCGATTCACTTCAATCCATGAAATGATTCAGTATAATCAAAGGAGAGCGTCTGTACATTCGAAGCCACAGACCTTTACCTCAATTCATCAATCTCAAAATACTTTCAGCAATCGTTTGGGATGTGTTTTCCAAATTGAATTTTCTTTCTGCCAAGGCACGTGCCCTGCGCCCCATTTCTT
>OMTC01000181.1 GCA_900313845.1 uncultured Prevotellaceae bacterium | reverse complement strand
AGTGATGAATAAGCCTTCTCGTTCTTGGCTATGATGAGGATGCCCGATGTGTCTTGGTCGAGTCGATGCACAGGGAAATACATCTCTTCCGAGTACCTCGCTACAAACCAATCACGCACTGAAGCCTCGTCCGTCCTACCTGGCACAGAAAGCAATCCCGATGGCTTGTCAATCACCATGTAATCCTCCTTTTCCAACAACACGCTGCATGCATCCAAGAGCCGTTGAGTTTCCTGTTCCATCTTTTTCTCTTCCACCTCCAAGCCCTGTAGCATAAACGATAGGATAGGGCGGCATTTGTTGTGGCAGGCAGGGTAGAACACCTTTTCGTGCCTCACCTCGTTCTTCGGACTTGCTCCCAACCACCATTCACCCATGCAGAGTGGTTCCAAGTGGTGCAGATAAGCATATTGCAACAGTTTTGGTGCACAGCATTCGCCCGATCCCGATGGAATATGGTGGTTCTTGGCATTTCTTTCAATATTTTGCTTTTTCAGGGTGTGTGCAGCATAATAGTCTTTGAAAATCTGCATCACCGTCTTTGCTTCTCCCTTGGCATTCCTGCATTGATACTGTTCGAAAAGCCAATCCTGCAACGCCTCCGAGCGCATTTTCCTTTCTTCTTTCTGCTCGAAAAGTCCCTCAATCCGTCTTTGCTCCTCTTGAAAATACCGAGAAGTCATCACATTATATATAGGTGGAACAAAATAATCCACCTCACACGCTCCCCCTAATTGTCCTGAGAAAGCAGCAATAAAACAAATACCTTCTTCGCTCTTCTCGTTCCCCTTTCCATGCTCTTTCACCACGAGCACGCCAAACATCTTCCCTCTCGAAATCTCCTCTTTCCATTCCTCCTTCGAATCCAATTAAGGAAAAGCCCCCTCCAAACCTCCCCGAGGGGAGGCTTTCTAATGTCAGAGGCTTACCATTCAGATGGCTTTCCCTCCCCCTCGGGGGAGACGGAGGGGGGCCTTCATTAGTCTTCCAGCAAAATATTCATGATTTCCACAGCAGCCTTGGCAACAGAAGTACCAGGACCGAAGATGGCTGCAACACCATTCTGATAGAGGAAGTCGTAGTCTTGTGCAGGGATGACACCACCAGCCACCACGAGGATGTCCTCGCGACCGAGCTTCTTCAACTCCTGAATGAGCTGAGGAATGAGCGTCTTGTGACCTGCTGCCAGTGAGGAAGCACCTACCAAGTCAACGTCGTTCTCCACTGCCTGACGAGCTGCTTCGGCTGGAGTCTGGAACAATGGACCCATATCCACGTCGAAACCGCAATCGGCATAACCTGTTGCAACTACCTTTGCACCGCGGTCGTGTCCGTCCTGACCCATCTTGGCAACCATGATACGTGGACGGCGACCATTCTTCTGTGCATATTGCTCTGTGAGCTGACAAGCCAATTCAAATTCCTTGTCCTTTTTGCTTTCTGAACTATACACGCCTGAAATTGTTCTAATTACTGCTTTGTAACGTCCTACGATGGTTTCGCAAGCGTCGGAAATCTCACCCAGCGTACAGCGCAGGCTTGCTGCCTTCACAGCCAAGTCGAGCAGGTTGTTCTTGCTCTTCTTGCCCTCGTTGAATTCACGCACACACTCTGTGATAGCCTCCAAAGCTGCCTTGCAAGCTGCCTCGTCGCGAGTGCTTCTCACCTGTGCCAGCGATTCCTCCTGCTGCTTGCGCACAGCCGTGTTATCCACTTCGAGGATGTCGAGAGGGTCTTCGTGCTCAAGACGATACTTGTTGGTACCCACGATGGTCTGAACGCCTGAGTCGATACGAGCCTGAGTACGTGCAGCAGCTTCCTCGATACGCATCTTTGGCAGACCAGTTTCGATAGCTTTTGCCATACCGCCCAGCTTCTCAATCTCCTGGATGTGCTCCCAAGCCTTGTGAACCAACTCGTTGGTCAGCGTCTCCACATAGTAAGAACCTGCCCATGGGTCGATTTGCTTGCAGACCTTCGTCTCGTTCTGGATGTAAATCTGAGTGTTACGAGCGATACGAGCCGAGAAGTCGGTAGGGAGGGCGATAGCCTCGTCGAGCGCGTTGGTGTGGAGCGACTGGGTGTGACCCAGCACAGCTGCCATAGCCTCGATACAAGTACGACCAACGTTGTTGAATGGGTCCTGCTCGGTGAGCGACCAGCCCGATGTCTGTGAGTGGGTACGCAAAGCCATTGACTTAGGGTTCTTGGCACCAAACATCTTCGTGATCTTTGCCCAGAGCAGACGACCTGCACGCATCTTGGCAATTTCCATGAAGTGGTTCATACCGATTGCCCAGAAGAATGACAGACGTGGTGCAAATGCGTCGATGTCGATACCTGCGTTCACACCTGTGCGGAGGTAGTCCATACCGTCGGCAAGCGTGTAAGCCAATTCGATGTCGGCAGTAGCACCAGCTTCCTGCATGTGGTAACCCGAGATGGAGATGGAGTTGAACTTAGGCATCTTCTGAGAAGTGTATTCGAAGATGTCGGCGATAATCTTCATGGAGAATGCAGGTGGGTAGATGTAAGTGTTACGCACCATGAACTCCTTCAGAATATCGTTCTGAATCGTTCCAGCCATTTCCTCGAGCTTAGCACCCTGCTCCAGTCCTGCCACGATGTAGAAGGCGAGGATAGGGAGAACGGCACCGTTCATCGTCATGGAAACCGACATCTTGTTCAAAGGAATACCTGCGAAGAGCACCTTCATGTTCTCCTCGTTACAGATACTCACACCAGCCTTACCCACATCGCCCACCACGCGAGGGTTGTCTGGGTCGTAGCCACGGTGAGTAGGGAGGTCGAATGCCACCGACAGACCCTTCTGACCACTGGCGAGGTTACGACGGTAGAATGCGTTCGATTCCTCAGCTGTGGAGAAACCTGCATACTGACGGATGGTCCAAGGACGGAATGGATACATCATGGAATAAGGACCACGCAGATAAGGAGGAATACCTGCTGTGAAGTCGAGGTGCTCCATGCCTTCCAAGTCCTCTTTCGTATAGACTGGCTGAATATCGATTTGTTCTGGTGTTCTCCAGTTGGCAGATATACCATTGTCCTTCTGCCACTGCTGACCATTCTTTTCCTGAATGCCAGCATATATATCTATGTCATTGAAATTCTTTCTCATCACTTAATGTAAGTTTTTAAGTTTTTGAGTTTTTGAGTTGATGAGTTCTCGCGGAGAAGAGTAACTTCACTCTACTCCCCTCGCCCTTTGGAGAGGGGTTGGGGGTGAGGCTTCTTCACTCTACTCCCCTCGCCCTCAAAGTTCCCCTCGCCCTTCGGAGAGGGGTTAGGGGTGAGGCTTGGGGCTGGGGGTGAGGCTTCTTCACTCTTTTATTAACTTTGCATTGTACGCACGGAGTGTTTCCAACTGATTAACACGAACATGAATGAAATTCTCGATGCCTGCAGCCTTCAGGTCCTCAGAGCAAGCTGGAGCACCTGCCACCACAAACATGGCGCGGTTGTTGAGATACTGGAATGCAGGGATGGCATATTCAGCATACTCGTCGTCCGAAGAGCAAATCACCACGATGTCTGCTCCAGCAGCCAAGGCAGCATCCACACCTTCTTCCACTGTCTTGAAGCCCAGGTTGTCAATCACCTTGTAGCCAGCAGCAGCGAGGAAGTTGCAAGAGAACTGAGCACGAGCCTGACGCATAGCCAAGTTACCGATGGTGAGCATGAATGCCACTGGTTGCTTCTCGGCAGCTTCCGTTTCCAGACGGAGAGCCTCGAACTCGCTTGCCATACGCTCGGAGTTGAGCTTGGTGATGGTGCTTTCCTCGTCACCGTGGCAATGAGCACATTTCTTTTCCACAGGACGCTTGCCTTCACTCTTCTCCGTGAAGTTAGGGAACTGGTTCGTACCGAGGATGAATTCCTTGCGCTTGCCAGCATCAGCGTGACGCTTCGTGTTCGATGCGTTCACAGCTTCCTGAATCTTGCCTTCGAGCGCCTGTGCCAAGAAACCGCCTTCGTTCTCCACGGCGAGGAACAACTTCCATGCTTCCTTGGCGATGGCATCTGTCAAGTTCTCAATATAGTAAGAACCACCTGCCACATCCACAATCTTATCGAAGTGAGCCTCTTCCTTCAGGAGCAACTGCTGGTTGCGAGCCAAGCGCTCCGAGAAGTCGTCAGGAGTCTCGTAAGGCTTGTCGAATGGAGTCACAATCATCGAATCCACATTTGCCAAAGCAGCCGACATAGCCTCGGTCTGCGAACGGAGCAAGTTCACGTAGCTGTCGAAAACAGTCTGGTTATATTCCGAAGTCACAGCACAAACATGCATCTGGCATGCGCAGTCGCATGATGGCTCGTACTGCTTCACGATCTGAGCCCAGAGCAAACGGCCAGCACGGAACTTAGCGATTTCGATGAAGTAGTTGTCGCTGATGCCCATGTTGAACTTGATGCGCTTAGCAGCTTCCGTGGCATCCACGCCAGCATCCGTCAACTGCTGCATCCATTCGTTACCCCAAGCCAGTGCGTAACCCAGTTCCTGATAGATGTACGCGCCTGCGTTGTTCAGAGAGATACTGTTCACGTTGATGCATTTCATCTGAGGCATTTCCTTCAGTGCCTCGATGAGTGGCTTAGCCTGAGCGATGAGTGGGCTTACATCCTTACCCTTCACAAGAATCTTGTCGATTGGGTCGAAGTTGATGCTACCCTTCACATTTTCCAAGTTGGCACCCTTAGCCTTGCAGTAATCCACGAACAACTGAGCCAGTTCCACGCAGTGGCGCTGACAAGTCTTGAAGTTCAGTTCCACGATTTCGAGGTAGATGCCGTCGAGGAGCGTTTCGATAGTTTCCTTGCTGACCATGTCGCCAGGGATATGGAAACCGATAGAGTCAACACCCTTGTTCAGGATGTCGAGAGCCTTTGCGTTGGCAGCCTTCGCATCATTCACTTTGATGTCCTGGCGCACAAACCACAAGTTGTTGTCTTTCTTGTTGCCACGAATGAAAGGGAATTCGCCTGGCAGCGAGTTAACAGATTTCAAGCCCTCCAGGTCTTCGCGACGATAGAAGGGCTGCACGTTGAAGCCTTCGTTGGTTCTCCAAACCAGCTTCTTCTGGAAGTCCGCACCTTTCAGATCGACCTCGATTTTATCGAGCCATTCCTGACGAGTAGGCGCAACGAACTCCGAGAATAATTTTTCTCTATTAGCCATTATTTATTCAATTAAAGTGAATTATTTTATTCTAATATTTTCTTAATCCGTTGAGAACATCACGTTTTTCCTTGCAAAGTTACGGCAAATTGTCAATACAGCCAAATTATAACGAATAAAAACTGCATAAATTTTCGAAACCGCCCCAGCATTCCCATTCCCTCCCTCCTTATTATATAAAATTCAGCCCAAACACTATCAATTTGCACGTTTTTCGACTCTATCCCAATGCTCATGGGGATTCACACAAACGGAATAGGGGACACGCTCCTTCGCTATTGGGGACTCTCTTCTCCGCCATTGGGGACACACTTCTTCGCCATTGGGGATTG
>OMTC01000182.1 GCA_900313845.1 uncultured Prevotellaceae bacterium | reverse complement strand
ACCAAAGAGGATGGCCGTTCATTTGTTCTTTCGTGTCGTAGCAACCTGCTTTCTTTAGTTTTTTCTCTAATTCATTGTAGTTCATGTGTATCAGGAGGTAATGATGATTAGTTTATATCATTGCAAAGATACGAAAAATAATATCATCTTCCAAAACATCTTGTGAAAATGTTATTAAAATCCGTATCTTCTAAAAAAATGCAATTTTGCCGCAAAATCACATTTTCGTTGAAATCCTTTGAAATCGTTTGAAAAGCAAAAACGCATGTAGCACACTGATTTTCAGCAAAAGAAAAAGGAAAACCAACTTTTTTGAATTTCGTTGATTTTCCTTCTTGGTACTCCCGACGAGAATCGAACTCGTATCTAATCTTTAGGAGAGATTTGTTCTATCCATTGAACTACGGGAGCAAAGCGTGAAAAAGAGGACTTCTCTTTTGGAGAATCCTCTTTTAAGCTTGTGTCGATTGCTATAGGAAGATGCTTAGATGAGCTGAGAACCAGCCTTGAACTTAACGACCTTCTTAGCAGGGATCTGAATCTTTTCCTTAGTCTGAGGGTTGATACCAGTGCGAGCAGCACGCTCTTCTACTGCGATGGTAACGATACCAGGAATAGTTACTTTGTCACCAGCCTTGAGAGCTGCAGAAACAGAATTGATTGCAGCGTCAACTGCTGCCTTAGCCTGAGCCAATGTAAGACCTGCGTTTTCAGCAACAGCCTTTACGAGTTCACCTTTGTTCATAAAATTGGATGTTAAAGTTAATATTGATACTAAATCGAATTTTCCGGTTTTAGATTCCTTTGCACGGTTTTATAAGCAAATTATCGTGACAAAGTTAGGTTTTTCATTGCAACAAACAAACAAAATCGTTAAAAAAATATAGTTTTTTGTTATTTTTTTTACTATTTCCTTGGTTTTTGGCATTTTATCGAGTGAAAATAGGTATTTTTGCAGTTTGAAAGCGCACACTGACTGCCAAGTTCATGAATGATGCGCAGTTGCATTTTATCATTAGAAAACCAGAAAAAATGAGAATACCTCCAGTAGTAAAGGCATTGTTGCTCTTGAATATTGCAGCATACATTTTGGATGTGGTGATGCAAGGCATGGGCATTTCGCTCAGCAACATTTGCGGTTTGTATTATTTCGGCTCCAACAATTTCCATATCTACCAGTTGATTACCTATATGTTCATGCATGGTAATCTGTCGCACATTTTCTTCAACATGTTTGCACTCTGGATGTTTGGCCGTATCATGGAACAGACGTGGGGCGGTCAGAAATTCCTTTTATATTATTTAGTGTGCGGCGTGGGCGCTGGACTGATTCAGG
The DNA here is from genome assembly GCA_900313845.1 of uncultured Prevotellaceae bacterium. GTDB lineage: Bacteria > Bacteroidota > Bacteroidia > Bacteroidales > Bacteroidaceae > UBA3839. The sequence goes on along the minus strand of OMTC01000182.1, from coordinate 3,245 downwards.
AATTAGGACAGGTGTTGGGACTGATTTATCCTGGCGCCATGACGATTGGTGCTTCGGGTGCCGTTTATGGTATCTTGCTTTCTTTCGGTATGATTTATCCGAACGAGAAACTGTTCATCATCCCTATTCCAGTTCCCATCAAGGCGAAGTGGTTTGTGATTTGCTATGCGCTGATTGAACTCATGCAAGGATTGAGCTCGTCGGATGGTGTGGCTCACTTCGCTCATTTGGGTGGCATGCTGTTTGGTTTGCTCCTTATTCTTTATTGGAGAAAACAAGCGAGCGGGTATCGCATCAATGGCAAGAACTTCTGGAACGGTACGACCAGTTATGAGAAAACAGGCGACAACTACGATAAGGGAGAAGGTGGCATCTTCGACAAGTTGAAGGACATGATGGGTGGCAAGAAGGATGGAAAATCCAACATGCACGTTCACCGCTCGGGTCACCAAGCCGACTACGACTATAACGCCCGCAAGAAATCGGAGAGCGCAGAAATCGACAGAATCCTTGACAAAATCCGAAAAGGAGGATACCAGAGTCTGACTGACGAGGAGAAATCCACTTTGTTCAACGCAAGTAAGAAGTGAAAGATAACGAAGACGAGTCAACAAATTTCCACAAATTTTCTCAAATTTTATTTTTAATTTGTGTCCTATTTGTGTTCATTTGTTGACTTGTTTTTGTTTATAAAAGGAATTATGAGCAAGATTTTGAAATATCCAAAATATGCATTGATAACGGTTTTTACCATCATCAATGTCATTTGTATCGTTGGATTGAATGTCTGTGCCTATTCCGCTTACATCAATCCTGCTTCGCATCCCAATTTTTCTATCTTAGGGATGGCTTTCCCCGTGTTCCTCATCGCCACAGGGTTTTTCATCTTTTTTTGGATGATTTTCAAGCCGAAGTTCATGCTCATCTCCATCGTGGGCATGTTGCTTTGTGCAGGAAGTGTGCGCACTTATTGCCCTGTGAACTTCTTCAAGAGCGAAGCACCAGAGGGAAGCCTGAAAGTGATGTCGTTCAATATCTGCCATCTGGAATGGGGAAGCAGTGATGAAAGAGATAAGAACAATCCGTTGTACTGCATACCGTCTGCGAAACACCCTACTGTGGAATATCTGGCGAACAGCAACGCTGATATCATCTGTTGCCAAGAAGCATCGAATTTGGACAAAGCCGAAATCCAAGAAAAACTCACGAAAATCTATCCTTATCAGAATCTTGAAATCAAGAAAGCCACCCGACTTGGTGTCCTCTCCAAATTTCCTATTCTCTCGGCTGAAAAAATAGAGATTGAGACCAAAACGAATGTGGCAGCAGCCTACGAACTCCTGCTGGGCGAGGGCGACACTTTGTTGCTTATCAACTGCCATTTGGAATCGTATAAGTTGGCGAAAGAGGACAAGGATGAATACGAAAGCATCATCAAGAATCCAGAAGTCACAGAGAACAGGCAATATATCGATTCGCTCAGTACGAAGTTGTCGAGAGCCGATGTCATCCGAGCTGCACAAGCTGACAGAATTGCCGAATTCATCGACAGTTGTAGGCACAAGAAAATCATCTTATGTGGCGATTTCAATAGTTCGTCCATTTCGTATGTTCATCATCGCTTAACCCAGAAATTGAACGATGCCTATACGCGCTCAGCGAATGGACCTGGCGTGAGCTATTATAGAAGCAGCATGTATTTCCGCATCGACCACATCCTCTGCTCACCGAATTTCACATCCTACGGCGCCAAGGTGGATTCCAAAATCAAAACAAGCGACCACTACCCTATTTATTGCTGGCTCAAAGAAAAATAAAACTTATGAAGAAGAAATATGTGGTTTTGGCATTCCTGTTCATGGGAATGACAACAACAGTCCTTGCACAGGACAGTGCTAAATTCAAAACAGGAAACAACACCAACATTCAGCCAAAAGGATGGTTACAAACCCTTCTGCAACGTCAACACGATGGACTCACGGGTCACCCTGAAGCATTGTCGTATCCTTACAACACGTGCCTATGGGCAGGGGAGATTTCACGAAGCGACGAAAGTTATGGTGATAACTGGTGGCGCTACGAACAAACGGCTTATTACACCGAAGGACTTCTCAAATTAGGCTATGAATTGGGGGCTACGGAGATGATTGACAAGGCGATGGAAGGCATAGAATATACGCTGGCGCATCCCAATGCCGACGGCATGTTGGGCAACAGTACCCTCGTTGGCATCACTTGGCCGATGTCGGTGTTCTTCCGTGTACTCCAAGCCAAGTACGAGCACGACGGCGATGAGCGCATCCCCAAGGCATTGGAAAAGCATTACCTCAACTTCACAGCCGACCAACTGGCAGGAGGCATTGTCGGTGGACGCAACATCATGTCGTTAGAAGGCATCCTCTGGACGTATGGCAAGACAGGCAACAAAGCCCTGCTGCAACTGGCTGAGGACGCATGGGCATACCAGGACCGCTTCGCTTTGGACAGAACTGCGATTCTCAGCAGCGAACCCTTCTACATGCACAGCGTGACTTTCTGCGAGATGCTGAAACTGCCTCTTCTCCTCTACGCCTATACAGGCAAGCAGGACTACCTCGACCTCGCCATGAAAGCTATCCACAAGGTAGAGGCTGAATCCATGCTACCCGACGGAGTGCCTTCGAGCGCCGAGTTTTTGTTAGGCGACGACATCCACATCAGTCACGAAACCTGCAACGTGGTCGATTTCACCTGGACACTGACTCACTACCTCAGCGTCACAGGCGATGCCGAATGGGCAGACAAGATTGAGAAAGCCGTCTATAACGCTGGTCTGGGTTGCATCACCAAGGACTTCCGTTCCTTGCAGTATTTCTCATCAGTCAATCAGTTCATCGCCACAGGCACTTCGAATCATAACACCTATAAGTATGGTTCCACATGGACGGCTTATCGTCCTACCCACGAGACGGAGTGTTGCTCGGGCAATGTGAATCGTATGTTGCCAAACTTCGTCAGCCGCCTCTGGCTCACGGATGCTGATGGTGGAGCTGTTGCAGCCATCTACGCACCAAGCACTGGCACTTTTACCACCGACCGTGGCGACATCACCATCACGTGCAGCACCAACTATCCATTTGACGAAACCCTCACCTTCTCCGTCAACAGTGCAACCGATGCCACCATTCCTCTCACCCTGCGCATTCCTACATGGTGCAGAAACGCATCCATCGACATCAACGGCAAATCCATCAATTCTGTCTTGA
>OMTC01000184.1 GCA_900313845.1 uncultured Prevotellaceae bacterium | reverse complement strand
CTCCCCGAGGGGAGGAGAATGCCATCCGGATGGCAGTTATCATTTGCTTTTTTTAATTTTTCATTTTTAATTTTTAATTTAAGAACACCCTCGTGGAGCCTTTGAAGCATGAATGCGGCGTGGCAATGATTCGCCTACTGAAACCAATTGAGTATTATGAGCAGAAATATGGTACACGCCTCTACGGACTGAACAAGCTCTATCTGATGATGGAGAAGCAGCACAACCGAGGACAGGAGGGAGCGGGCATCGCTTCCGTCCACCTCGAAGCTGTGCCAGGACAAGAATATATGTTTCGTGAAAAGGCACAAGGCAAGGATGCCATCACGGAGATTTTCTCGCGCACCCATGATAACTTTGCAGGAGAACTCCTCATGGGACATCTTCGCTATTCCACTACGGGCAAGAGTGGACTCACCTTCGTCCATCCTTTCCTGCGTCGCAATAACTGGCGTGCCAAAAACCTTTGTCTTTGCGGAAACTTCAACATGACCAACATCGACGAGGTGTTCCTACAACTCACGCAACAAGGACAATTTCCACGCATCTACAGCGATTCCTACATCATGCTCGAACTGATGGGGCACCGCTTAGACCGTGAAGTGGAGCGCAATTACGTCCTCGCCAAAGAGCAAGGACTGAAAGACACTGCCATCACCGACTACATTGACTCGCACGTGGAGATGGCAAACGTACTGAAAACCACGATGCCTCAATTCGATGGTGGTTATGTCATCTGCGGATTAACAGGCTCAGGCGAGTTCTTCTCCATGCGCGACCCTTGGGGCATCCGTCCTGCCTTCTACTATCAAGATGATGAAATCGTAGCACTTGCTTCCGAGCGTCCCGTCCTCCAAACCACCTTCGACCTCCAAGTCGAAGATATTAGCGAACTGCCACCAGGCAACGCTCTGATCGTGAATCGTCAAGGCAAAATCACTCTATCTGAAATCATTCAAAACTCCCTTCCTTCCTCCCCGAAGAAAGGAGAAGGAGCATGTTCTTTCGAGCGTATCTATTTCAGTCGTGGCAACGACCGCGACATCTATCGTGAACGCCAGCGCCTTGGTGAACAATTGGTTCCTGCCGTCACCTCTGCCATCCATGACGATGTTTCAAATACCGTATTCTCTTTCATTCCCAACACCGCCGAAGTGGCTTATTACGGTCTCCTCCACGGATTCATGCGTCAAGGACACGACGTGCGTTTCGAAAAAATTGCTTGGAAAGACATCAAACTGCGTACCTTCATCACAGACGGACAAGAAGAGCGCAACGACCTTGCCGCCCACGTCTATGACATCACCTATGGTGTGGTTCGTCCCAACGAGGACAACCTTGTTGTCATTGACGATAGCATCGTTCGTGGTACGACACTCAAGGAGAGCATCATCAAGATTCTCGACCGTCTCCACCCCAAGAAAATCGTTCTCGTCAGCAGTGCCCCACAAATTCGCTATCCCGATTTCTATGGCATCGACATGGCAAACCTCGACGAGTTCATCGCCTTTCGTGCTTGCATCGCTCTCCTGCAAGAACGAGGAATGGATGAATTACTCACAGAAGTCTATCACCAATGCCAAACCGAACTGCAGAAAGCTCCTGCTGACCAATCTCTCCCGGTGAAACGTCTCTATCAACCTTTCACCACCCAAGAACTAAACGAAAAAATGGTAGAGATGCTTCGTCCCGCAGGCGTTACCACTCCCATCGAACTGGTTTTCCAAAGCATCGAAGGACTCCATGCCGCCTGTCCTCACCACCACGGTGATTGGTACTTCACTGGCAACTATCCCACCCCTGGCGGCATTCGTCTTTGCAACCAATCATTCATCAACTTCTACTCCCAATCCATTTCCAATTCATAATCCCCTCCTCCATTCCCGCCACCGTCCCCGAAGGTTCCGCCTTCGGCCTATTCCTCCATCCGCGCCACCGTTCCCGAAGGTTCTGCCTTCGGTCTATCCTTCATCTATCCCCTCTTTGCCTTACCAATTCAATAGCCTCTTTCCCCGTTAAATGCTCGATATCCAATCGAATCGCCAACATTCTTGACAGCCCACCCTCTATTTCTTTTTGAAGAGCTTCTTCATGATTCGGGTTGTATCTATTGCCAAGTAGTCGGGCTATTGCCAACTTCTCTGCTTCATCCTCTTCTATGTGTATTCTTCCAAATGCAATGACACTACGAAAATAACTTGTGTATTTCTCTGGCTTCACATCATCTTGCTCGATAACACAGAAAGATGCCTTGTCGCAACTCCTGATGGCATCCACCTTATGCCCGCTCAGGGCACTGTGGAAATAAATCTTTCCATCAGCATACACATAACTAATGGGTACGGCGTAGGGATAGCCATTGTCGCCAAGCAGAGCCAACACACCAGAAGTTGCCTTCTGCAATATCTCTATACTCTCTTCCTCCGATAGTTGTTGGCGATTACGCCTCATGGGTCTGAAATCTGTCATTTTCCTACATTTTTGAGTCCTACAATAGTTGCCTTTCAAGAATCTATGGCAGTGCAAATATACAAACAAATCCGCATATTCACTCAGAATCTGCGGATTGATATTCAGAATTGCAGCTCTATCGCCACACCTCTGTGCTTGAAACAACCTTAGAGTTTCATGATGCGCTTCATTTCCAAGTTCTCATAACCCTCTGGACAGTGGGTGGAGAGATAGACGGTAGGATGATGGACAATGAATTCGCGCACACGGTCGAGTGTGTCGCGAGCTGCCTTGATGTCCTCGAAGACGATACTCAGTTTGTTGGCTTTCAGTGCCGCATCACAATAGGTGACGTCGCCATGGAACATATAGAAGAGGTCGCCATCTTCAACAATGACGATGCTATTGCCTTTCGTATGTCCCACTGCCTTGATGAAATGAATGCCAGGAGCGACGGTCTCTGAAGCAGGGAAGTTTTCGTAAGCACCATCTTTGTATGTGCAACGAACAATGTTCTCGCCTTCCAACTTCAGGGCATCGGCATCCTCTGGACCCACATAAACCTGGGCATGAGGGAAATACTTGAGGGCGCCGGAGTGGTCAGGATGCTTATGGGTAATGAGAATCTTCGTCACCTGCTCGGGTTGGTAGCCAAGAGCTGAGAACGACTCCATATAGTCGCCAACCTTCTCTCCCATATAGAGCGGAGCACCGAGTTTCTTGGCAGGAGCTGCAAATCCGTTCTCAAAACCAGTGTCCACGAGTATCACTTCCTCACCTGTGTCGATGAGGAAATTCTGCAAAGAACTACGATACAGAATCTGATCGTCGTAAGTTCCTTTGGCATCTTCACCTCCAAATGCGAAGGCTTGCGTCATGAAGCCTCCGTCGAACATTCTGATTGCTTTAATATCCATAGAAAATAAAATTATGACCCACTCCAACTCCTCCAATGGGGAAAGAGAGAAGCTATCCGGATGGTAACCCTCCCCCTTGGGGGAGTTGGAGGGGGCTGGATGTCCTTTCTACTTGTTAGCAGGTTCCCACTTGCAACGAACAGGGGAAACGATAGCGCCTTCTTTCTTCAGTTCTGCAAAAGCCTTATCCACTTCCTTGCGGTCAGCGCCCAAAGCCTTTGTCACGTCGCCTGCTGAAACGGGTTTACCTGCTTCGAGCATGCACTGTAATACTTTTTCTTTCATGTTTTTCAGTTGTTTTTATAAAGATTTAAAACTTAATGGTCTCTACCAACTCCATCATCTTGAAGAAGCAAGCGGTGGCATCCGACAGATAGTACATCACGCCATTTTCGCCATTCTCACCGAGAACTGGTTTCAGCACAGGCATCTTGTCAACAAGTGCTTTGCCTACTTCTGGGCGATTGTCCTCAACGAGTTTACACTCGATGCGGAGCGTCATACCTTTGAACGCACAAATCTCAGCCTTTGGATTCTGGGCAATCTGACGAGTTTCGTTAGTCTTGCCAAATGCCATGATATAGATTTTGTCCTCGAAGAACAACATGGCACCGTATGGTCGTACGCGAGCTTGGTCGCCTTCAACATTTCACCACCAAGGTCGAGGATACGGTCAACAAACTTCTCAACCCAGCCCATTTCCTCTGAGAAATGGTCCATGTACTTCTCACCTAATTTGGTGAATCCTTGCGACTTGAACATCTGCCCCTGCAACTTGTGCACAAATGCTCCTTCTGAAAGTCATGTTACGAAAAACTGTAATGCTTCAATCGATTTTTGCTTATCCATAGCTTTTTATAGTTAGAGTGTTAGAAAATATTTGCGATTGCAAAGATAAGTTATTTTTGCGAATTATTGCCATACAATACAAAACAAAATTTGTCTGAAGCAAACCAAACTATTGTCCCAGTTGGCGGATACAGATTTTCTCAAGAACAATACCAGGGTCCATCAGATAGATTTGCACAGTGTGCCAACCTGAAGCGTTCGGTTTCAGAGGCAAGAAACGACGGGTATAACCACGTAACACATTCCATCTCCATTCGGAAGTGTAGTCACCTTCGTGGATAGAGAACACCTGTGGCTGGTTACCATCAATGCCCA
>OMTC01000185.1 GCA_900313845.1 uncultured Prevotellaceae bacterium | reverse complement strand
GCCTGCGTCCTCTATTTCCAGCAGTTCTCCAAACTCCCACTTCCAGATGGCTACCGTCCTGCGAAGTTCAAGTTAGAGGACCTGATGCGCTATCGCCTTCGCATGGACAACTACACAGCTGCGGATATGAACAAACTACCATAACGTCACAGCGCTTCATGGGAATTGTTTGAAGCGCTTGTTTGGATTTACTACAGCATTTTAGAGGATTATCAGAAGGAAATTTTTGGATTGACTGAACCAATCCTTTGGATTCAACTAGTTGCCGAAGGCTCGTTATCGAAATGACGAGCCTTCGGCGTTTCGATAACGAGCCTTCGCCGTGTTAACGTTGAGGGCTCGGTGTTTCAGTTGAATCAAAGGAAAAGCTCAGTTGAATCAAAGGGCAAGTTTAGTAAAAACATAGAATAGTGCCAGCATAATCAAAGAAGAGTGTCAGCATGTTCGAAGCCTTTTAGTTCGTTATTATCCTATGCGATTAAACAGATGAAAGATGGGACAATGACACATCTACGCATTGCTTCTTGAGTGAAGAGAAAATGCGATGGATTCGACCAAAATTGTTGGGATGTTACAAAAACAATAGATGTTCAGACAGGGAATTTAAGGAAATGTAACATTTTAGAAAAAGCGTGTTACAATTCGTGAAAACGGATTGATTTTTACTTTGTAATTTTGCATCGGAATTAGTTTGCCCCTACGGAAATGCATTCTAACGCCGCTTTTTTGACTAACGACGAAAGAGAAATTAACCAGAATATAAAATCAACAACTAACATGAACCTTTGCAAAAGAAAACGCAAATCGACACTGTTGGCTATCCTGTCCCTTGTGATTGCTTCAGCGTTCGTGATGACTTCGTGCGAAGAGGGTTACACTCTTGGAAAAGAGGATCCTGATTGGCTCGGTTCAAGCATCTACGACTACCTGAAGAGCAATGGCAACTATACCAACACGGTGCGACTCATCGACGACTTGGGTTATGCTCCTGTCCTTTCGAAGACGGGTAGCAAGACTCTGTTCGTGGCTGATGACAATGCTTATGCTCGCTTCTTCAAGCAGAACAAGTGGGGCGTGAGCAGTTACGAAGGGCTTACTCTTGCCCAGAAGAAATTGCTTCTCTATGGAAGCATGATTAACAACTCCTGTCAGGTTGCTTACCTGTCCAGTTCGGAAGGTCCTACAGAGGGTGACTGTATGCGTCGATTGACCAGTCAGTCGGAGTACGACTCCATTCCTCTCGTGGCTCCATCGGCTATGCCTGAGACTCCATACTGGCAGTACTATCGCGACCAGAACAAGACCATCCCAGTGATGATGGACGCTACGACACCTCCAATGATTCACTTCATTGAGATGTTCCTGAACAACCAGCTCATCACCAACGATGATGTGGACTTCCTGTTCAATTTCAAGCGCGACCGCAAGCCAGGTGATGCCGACGTGAATGGTATCATCATGGAGGAGCAGAACATCAAGTGCTCGAATGGCTTCATCCACAAGATGGCTGAGGTGGTTACTCCGCTTCAGAATATGGCAGAACTGATTCGTACCACAAAGAACTCACAGGGGTACTCGAAGTTGCTCGACCGCTATTGCGCACCTTATTACGCAGGTGACGTCGTGACGCGCGAGTACAATCGACTCTATGGCACAAACGTGGATTCCGTGTTCCAGAAGAGCTATTTCTCCCAGCGCTCTCAGGGCGGAACTGCTTTGCTGCTCACACCTCAGGAAGGTCCTGTGAACGGAACGCTGAAGTTCGACCCAGGATGGAACCAGTTCTATTCTCAGACCAATGCGGGTATTGCTACCAACGTGGCATTGCAAGAGAACATGGGTGTGATGATTGTTCCAAGCGACGAGGCATTGGAAAGATATTGGCACGAAGGTGCAGGCAAGGCATTGAAGGACCGCTATGGCAGTTGGGAAAACGTGCCTGACGGTGTGATTGAGAAGATGCTCAACGTGAGCATGCTCAACTCCTTCGTGAATTCCGTTCCAAGCAAGTTCAACACCGTGCTCAACGATGCCAACGATGAATTGGGCATCAAGGTGGAGGACGTGGATAGCGTTGCCATCGCATGTAATGGTGCCGTTTATTTCACCAACAAGGTATTCAACCCAGTGGCATACATTTCCGTTTCGTTCCCTGCTTTGGTGAACGAGGAGACGATGGGTATCATCTATTGGGGTATTGAGCAGTTGGGTTATGAGGTATATCTCAATTCCCAGAACTCATTCTATAGTTTCTTCATCCCTTCGAACAACGCGCTGTTGGAATACATCGACCCTTGTTCGTTCGGAAAGGCTAATACGCAACTCTTCCGTTTCCACCTCAAGCCTGAGGCTCAGACTGAGCGCGAGAAGGTGTGGGCTTCCATTTGGAACTACAACGTGGAGACGGGTGAGGTGACTGACTCTATCAGCGAGGCTTCCTACAATCAGATTATCAACCGACTGGAGGACATCCTCAACACCCACATCATCATTGGCGACGTGGAAGACGGAAACACCTATTACAAGACGAAGGGTGGCGGCATGATCAAGGTGAACAACGCTTCGGCTCGCGACAAGGGTATGACCGTGGAAGGTAGCGACCAAAAGACGAAGGGAACTGTGGTTCCTGTTTCGAACTTCTTCGACGAGAGTGTGGAAGGTAACGGACGCACCTACGTGCTCGATGCAGAACCTATGCTCTCTACACGCAAGACTGTTGCCGATATTCTTTCGGAACATGAGGAATTCTCTGCGTTCTACAACCTGATGCAGGGTAGCTCGTTCTTCGAGACGACTCACGTGATAGGTACCGACCGCCATGCTTGTGGTGGCACGAACATCAACTTGTTCAACACCTTCAACTACTCGGTGTTCGTTCCTACGAACGATGCCATCCAGAAGTTGATTGCTGAGGGTAAGTTGCCTACATGGGAACAGGTGGATGAAGAAGAGGACGAAGAGCTGGCAGACAGCTTGACGCACGTGATTGAGAAATTCATCCGTTACCACATCATGGATAACTCTGTCTTAATCGGTATGGGTGCAGACAATGCCAACTACGAGACGGCTGCCTACGAAGTGTTGGAAGATAACTTGAGTTATCACAAGTTGGACGTGACGTACGACAACAGTGGCATCTCGATTGTGGATGAAGCGGGCGTGAAGCACAGCGTGCAGACAGCTGGTGGCCTCTACAACCTGATGGCTCGCGAATACCAGTACGACAGCGCCAGCGCTCCGAGTGCCCAGAACATCTATACCAGTTCGTATGCTGTGGTTCATCAGATTGACGGTGCATTAGACTATCATAAATAAATAAGGTGCAGAAATATGAAACTACATAAATTATTCCTACTTATCACATTGCTTGCTGGCGGATGCGTGAATGCTTTCGCGCAGACATCAGGAACGATGATTCATGGAACTGTGGAGGATGACATAGAACCTTTGATGATGGCAAACGTGGTGGAGATTGACGAGCAGCAGCGTATCGTGGCACATGCCGTGACCGATATCAATGGTAATTTCTCCTTCAAGATTGTGAATCCTAAGCATAGACTTCGTATCTCGTATATTGGTTATGTCACTCAGACTATTCCTATCAAGGGAACGACCTACAAAATCCGCATGCGCAGTAGCACGCAGTTGACCGACGTGGTGATTCAGGCGAAGAAGGTGGTGCAGTCGAGTGGTCTTGCCATTCCTGAGCGTGAGCTTTCCATCGCTCACCAAACGATCGATGCGAAGGAATTCGAGGGACTGGGTGTGACGTCCGTTGACGAGGCATTGCAGGGCCGTATCGCAGGTCTCGACATCGTTGCCACTTCGGGTAACCTCGGTTCGGGTTCTCAGATGCGCTTGCGTGGTGTGAGCACCATCAATGGTAACGCGAACCCGTTGATTGTGGTGAATGGTAATATCTTCGAGACGGACAACAACGACAATTTCGACTATGCGAATGCGAGTGAGGACCAGTGGTCGGAGCTGCTGAATGTGAATCCCGACGATATAGCCTCGATCACGGTGCTGAAGGATGCAGCGGGTACTGCCATTTGGGGTTCTCAGGGTGCGAATGGTGTGATAGAAATCAAGACGAAGCGTGGTCAGCGTGGTAAGACTCGTGTGAGCTATTCCTACCGCACGACCCTCACTCACCAGCCTGCAGGTATGCGCATGCTGAATGGTGACCAATATACGATGCTGATGAAGGAGGCTTACTACAATCCGTTGCTTTCGGATGCAGCGAGCAACATCGTGGAATTCAACTACGACCCTTCTTTCTCGGAATATGAAATGTTTAACAACAACACCGACTGGCGGAAGGAGGTGATCAAGAACGGTTTGTTGCAGAAGCACTACGTGACGATTTCGGGTGGTGGTGAGAAAGCCAACTTCCGTGTGTCGGGTGGTTGGGATGGTGGTTGGGATACGCAGACAGGTACGGTGCTTGAACAGCGCTTGAACCGTTTCACGACTCGTGTGGCTCTCGACTATTTTGTGAGCAACCGTATCAAGGTGGTGACGGATTTCAACATGACCTACACGAAGAACGAGCGGAACGCTGGCAACCTCTTGGGTACTGCCTATCAGAAGATGCCAAACCTCTCGGTGTATGAGCAGGATGCGAACGGCAACAACCTGCCAGACTATTACCACATGCTTCCAAACGTGAGCAACGAGCTCCGCAGCGATCAGCTCGGACTGGTGAACCCTGTGGCTTTGGCTTATCAGGCAAAGAACAACGATTCTGAATATGCCATCCAGCCTGAATTCCAGTTGCATTACGAGTTGCTCGGTACCGACGATGCTTCCCATCGCTTGAAGTATGAAGGCAAGATTCTCTTTAGTATTAATAACAGATATAACGACAGCTACTATCCATCGAGCCTCGTGACAACGGGTTGGTCGGCTACGGACAACAACAAGAGCACAAGCAGTTCGTCGAAGAGTACTGCCGTGACGACGACTCACCGAATGACTTTCACTCCTCACTTCCGCAATCAGGACCATTCGGCGATGGTGATGGGACAGTTCCAGTTGACCAGCGGTACGTCGAAGGGTGCATCGAGTGGCATCTACAACTTGCCAACGGGGACGATTGAATCGACCACCGCCGATGGCGTTGTGAACAGCTTGGGCACGAGTGCTGGTCAGTGGCGAAGCGTTTATATGACTTTCTCTGCTCACTATGCCTACAAGGGGAAGTATATCGCCGACTTCAGCGTCCGAAGAGACGGTACGACGAAGTTTGGTGACAGTCGCCGATGGGGTAACTTCCCTGCTCTCTCTTTCCGTTGGAACGCCAGCGACGAGCCATTCATGGAGAAGCTCCCTTGGTTGACGATGCTTTCCGTTCGTCCAGGATGGGGTAAGGTTGGTTCGCCTCCAGGTGGCGAGTATCTCTATTTCTCGAAGTATTCCAACACGGATGCCTATAACCAGGCTTCTTCCATCTATCAGAGCAACATCCGCTTGAACATGTTGCAGTGGGAAGACCAGGAAACATGGAATATCGGTTTCGACCTCGGTTTCTTGAACAACAAACTGACTGCCGACATCAACCTCTACACGAACAACAAGACGAACCTCCTGATGTATAACCGTGCCATTCCTTCCTCTTCGGGTTTTGCAACCCTGAGCGTTCAGAACAACGGACGTATGCGCAACAATGGTTGGGAAGTGAACCTCAATGCTCGCGAAATTGTGAAGGCAGGGAAGTTCTCCATCAGTGGTAACTTGAGCTTTGCGAACAACAAGAACGAAATCATGGAGATGGACGAAACCATCTTAGAGAGCTTGAACGGCGAATTCAACAAGAACAATGGTAGCTACCTCACCCGCGTTCAGTTGCACAACCCATTCGGTAGTATTTATGGCTTCCGCTACAAGGGCGTTTATCAGTACTCGAAGTATTCGCCAGAGGAAGTGCCAGGCGTGAGTGGTCCAAATGCTCCAGTGGCTCGCGATGCAGAGGGCAATGTGGTGATTGACAAGTATGGTCTCACCGTGCCAATGGTATTTGGTTACGACAACAACACGAACTCTGCTATTTATGAATTCAAGGGTGGCGATGCCATCTATGAGGATATCAACCACGATGGTAACATCAACGAA
>OMTC01000267.1 GCA_900313845.1 uncultured Prevotellaceae bacterium | reverse complement strand
CGAAGGAATGGTTCAGTTCAATTGAAGGGGGGCTTCGGCTAAACCGAAGCCAACGGTGGCTGAAATGACTATCCAAAGCCACGATAGCAAAACCCACTATGGCTGTGCTCGCTATTGCTGAACCCACTTTCGCAAAGCTCATTAAAGCTGAACTGACTATCGCTGAAGAATGGATTATAGCTACTTGACGAGAATCTTCTTGCCTCGGTGGATGTTGATGCCTGGCACAGGGGTGGTGTGGCGCATGCCATCGAGCGTGTAGTAATAAGGGTCGTCTGCTACGGCATGAGGAGCATCGTTGGCGATGTCGTGGATGCCAGTGTAGTAAGCCGATTCGTCGTAGTCAGTGGCAAGTGAGGTGTAGAGATTGGCAGCACCTGGGGTTGGATGACTGAAGACGTAGTGAGCTGTGGTGGCATCAGGATAAAGGCCTACGGATTCCTGCGACGTGTGAGGCATGTAGGTGAGGGTGTCGGCATAGGAATGGTCGGCAGCGGTGAGGACGATGCTACCACCTTCAGCCGCCAACTTGAAATTGGCATGAATCTGTCGGTCGGAATCCAATTTGTCAGCCCAAATCACGAGATAGCCATGAGGTGGGATGATGGTGGAGTAGCGTGCATCGACAGCCGACGCTTCAGGAATCTGGAAACGCTCAGGCTTGTTGAGGTTGTCGCTGATATACATGCCTGCAACATCCACTTCCTCGGAACTGCTGTTGTAAAGCTCTATCCAGTCATTGTGCTTGAAGTATTCGTTGGTGTAAATACCATTGACAGCACTGACTTCATTGATTTTCACAGGATGGAGGTCGCTGTCAGCCATGTCAGGAAGTGGTGCGAAGCAAGCCACGAGGTTGATTTCACCCGTTGAAGGGAGGGTGTAAGTGGCATCAGTGGAAACAAACTCGGCATCACCCATGCTGTCGCCACCCATCAAGACTGCAGAAAGGGAAGCATCCCAATAGATATCGGAGGAACTGCCAGAGTTGTTGTGCACTTCCACTGCGATGAGGTTCGAACCTTTATGGAAGAGCGAAGCAGAAAGCGAGATGGTGCCCGAAGCAGGATTATCAGGAGCGTAGGTAGAGGCGAAAGAAGAGTAGGATGGAGTGCCGTCAGGCATGAGGTAGCGTCCTGCTTCCTTGCCATTCACGTAAATGACGAATCCGTCGTCGGCATCCCAATCGAGGGTGAAGCTGTCGCTTGAAGTAGGTTCAGCATCGAGGGTTACCACCTTCTGGAAGTAGTAAGTAGGTCGCTTGTTGTTGCTGTCGGTGCCATAGTTGAGAACGGTGCTATAGACGGAGTTGTTGGAACCGAAACCAAGCGGAGCCTTGCCTTGTTGCCAAGTGGAATTGAGTTTGGATTTCCAGTCAGTGCCATCTTGCGAACCCCTGTCGTAGTATCGCCAAGAGGATGCCTTATCGAAGATGGATTTGCCCTTTGTCAGCGTTTCAGGACTGCTCCAACCGAGGAAACGATAACCAGCTGGGGCTTCAGCACGAAGGGTGGAAGGAGCAAAGATGTAACCACTGAAACGGTCTGTAGGGAGTTGCTGCTCGTTGTAGAAGATGCGCGCTGTTGGGAGCGTGGAAACGATGGTAGCTTTCTGTTTGGTTGTGGAAGAAAGCTTCATTGGGGAATAGTTGCGCAAGGTGTTGGTCATTGTGTTCTGACGGCTGGCAGTGAGTTGGTTGCGCAGTTCGTTGGCTGTATTCGCAGGGGAAGGAGCCCAGCTCCACCAGCCTCCGCCACCACCTTCGAGTGCCATAGGTGCGGTGACACGCTGTTCGAGTTCATCGACAATCTCCTTGCAACGATTAGGCTCAAACACGCATCCAGCCACAATGCAGAAGGCATCGATGAAGCGTTTGCGGAATGTGTCGTTCTTCAACATGTTGAGGAAGATGGTGACGAGTTCTATTTCGGCGGTGATTCGAGTGATTTTCCGTCCGTTTGCGTCGTAGGTGTCGTAAAGGTCGTTGAAGGTGAAGGTCTTCTCCTTGGCGAAGTCGCTGAAAGAAGTGCTGGTGCGGTTGAAGGCGAAGTCGAGGTCGAAGATGACGAAGCGGAAACGTCCGTCGTTGGAACGCTGACGATAGCCTTTCCAGTTGTTGTGTGGCCAGTCGTTGCTGCCGAGGTAGAGTTCAATAGCCATGTAGTTGATGTACTCGTCCATATCGACGAGCTTGCAGATTTCAGCGTAGTTGTCCTCGTTGTCTGCATTCTCAGCGAGCTTGTACCATTGCAAGAGTGCCTCCTTGTCGCCCGCCTTCTGCACATAGCCCGAGTCGGGACTCATCTCGAACTGGTCCATGTCGTCGGTGTCGATGCCCCAGTTGCTGGCAGCGAAATGCTTGTTGTTGGTTTCGCGCATGTTGAGGAGTCCGATGAACTGACCGTTGATGAAATGGAGCACAGGCTGATAGCTCTGGCAATCCACATCGAGCGAGGTTCGGGAAATGATGGTCTGAAGTGCAGGGTCCTTGAAACGGCAGTTGTTGTCGTTTCCTCCGTTACGAATCTGGAGCGACTTGTGGCGTAAGAACGGTTTATCCTCGAAGAAAGCGTAAGGGAAATAGTTGATACCACCTTCGTAGGATTTCTGTGCGGTCAATTTGAAAGAATGAGGAGTCCACGCACGGCTCCATCCTCCGCAAGCACTGATGTCGCATTCCTGATTGAGCAGGATGTTGCCATCGGCATCGAAATACTCAAAATTGACAGGGCGGTCCCAGTCCATGTTCCAGTTGCACTTGCCTGAATTACCGTTGCCAGGACGTCCGTTCACGCCCTGCACGAAGATGCCGAGCGAGTCACCATAGAGAAAGGCATCCTTGGCAACCACAGAGATGACAGGAAGCGTGTAGCCATCGTTGTGCTTCAAGTAAGAACGAGTGACGACGGGACTTGGCAACATGCCATCCTTGAAAAGACGAACACGGAGGACGGTGTTGTTGGAAATGTTGAAGGAACCCGTTGTGGAACGCGAACCATTCGTGAGGGTAGGGGTGCTACCATCCGTGGTGTAGCGGAGCGTACAACCTGCAGGAATGGTGACAGTAGCCGTGAAGTTGTTCTTAAAGAAAGATGATGGATGGGAGATGATAGGTTCTTCCAAACGTTCCACAGCAAAACTGCTCTTGCTGTTGGAAGAGCCCGGAGTGGGGTTGGCGGTAAAGCCCCAGTCATTGCCACCATCGGTGGTGCGGGCATACGAAACACGAGAAATGGCTTCGGGATAGGATTGGGAAAAGAGCAGATTTCCCTTGATGTCGGAAATATAGATGGTGCCGCCATCGCAATCGAGTTTGAAGCCGATTTGCGTCTTGGCATATTGGGAAAGGTGGTCGAACCAAATGGTTTTGAAACCATGAGCAGGCACATAAGAAATGGAAGGAGAAAGCAAGTGGAGCTTGAGATTCTCGGGGTCGTTGCTGATGTAGCGG
>OMTC01000329.1 GCA_900313845.1 uncultured Prevotellaceae bacterium | reverse complement strand
AGATTCGTATACCTGAGGTTAATGACCACATGGTGAAGGAGATACGTGGCTATATCTACCTGACTCCTGAAAGGGAAGTTACTACAACTTTGAAGCTGATGGCAATCAAGAGTATTCAGCTGATTAAGTTCCGCAAAAAGGAAGAGAAAACAGAAAAAGAAGAAAAACCTAAACAATAAATAGAATGAACCTGAAAGTCCGTCTTGCACTCATGAACTTCCTGGAGTTCGCTGTATGGGGTGCCTATCTCACCTGCATGGGTCTTTACCTGGGCCGTATCGGCATGGCGTCCGAAATCGGCTACTTCTTTGCCATGCAAGGTATCGTGAGTATCTTTATGCCTGCCATTATGGGCATTGTGGCCGATAAGTGGATTCCTGCCCAGCGCCTTCTTGGTTACTGTCATCTGTTGGCCGGCATGTTTATGTTTGCTGCCGCCTACTATGGGCATACCGCTGGTGAATCAACTCAATTCGGCACGCTTTTCGGGCTCTATAGCTTGAGCGTTGCCTTCTATATGCCAACGCTGGCGCTCACCAACTCCGTGGCATATAATGCTCTCACGAAAGCGGGAATGGACACCGTGAAGGACTTCCCACCTATCCGCGTATTTGGAACCATCGGTTTCATCTGCACCATGTGGTTTGTGGATCTCATGGGATTCCAGGACAATCAGAACCAGTTCATCACTTCGGGAATTCTCAGCATCGTGTTGTTCCTCTACACCTTCACGCTACCTGAATGTCCTGTCAACAAGAGTGCAGACAAGAAGAGCCTCGTGGATGCGTTCGGACTTCGTGCCTTCACGCTCTTCAAGCAGAAGAACATGGCGATTTTCTTCATCTTCTCCATGTTCCTCGGTGTGAGTCTGCAAATCACCAACGGCTTTGCCAATCCGTTCATCAACAGTTTCGGAGCGATAAAGGAATATGCCGACACTTTCGGTGTGCAGCATGCCAACATCCTCATCTCCCTCTCTCAGATTTCAGAGACCTGCTGCATCCTGCTCATTCCGTTCTTCATGAAGCGCTACGGCATCAAGAAGGTGATGCTCATTGCCATGTTCGCTTGGGTGCTTCGTTTCGGTCTGTTCGGGCTGGGTAATCCTGGCAGCGGCGTGTGGATGTTCGTACTTTCCATGATTGTCTATGGCGTTGCCTTCGACTTCTTCAACATCTCCGGTTCGCTGTTTGTGGATAAATCCACCGACCCTTCCATCCGTTCCTCGGCGCAAGGTTTGTTCATGCTGATGACAAACGGTGTTGGTGCCACCATCGGTACACTGTGCGCACAAGCCGTCATCAATGCCTACACGCATGGTGAGGTCATCAACGACAATTTCTACACCATTGGCGACTGGAAAACCTGCTGGTTCATCTTCGCAGGCTATGCCCTCATCATTGGCGTCCTCTTTGCTATTATCTTCAAAGACAACACAGAGCCTCTTCGGAACAATTAGCAGTGAGGAACCTTTAGCTCGACGAAGTCAATGAGTAGCAAGAAGTTAATCCATCTGGATGGCGTTTCCCACTCCTCACTACTCATCATTCATTTAAAACATTACATCTTGTGAAAAAACTTGTTTACATAGTTGCCATCTTGGCAATCGTTTGTGTCTCTTGCGAGATTGGTTCAAGAAACACCGCTGAGAAGGAAGGTGAAGACACGTTGGCAACCGTTGAATCCACCGAATTAGACGAAACGAAGGAAGTGCGTGGACAGGTAGGCGACGGTTCCAGCATGAACATGCTCGAACTCGTGACCGAACAACTGGACACGCTCAACATCGAGATTCCTGGAGCTTTGGTGGCTGGCGGCGTGAAGGTAGGCGACGAAGTGGATGTGATTTACACGAAAGAATATGGTAGTCTCACCTCTTCCATTGCCATCAACGTAACAGCCCTTCAGC
The DNA here is from genome assembly GCA_900313845.1 of uncultured Prevotellaceae bacterium. Taxonomy (GTDB): domain Bacteria; phylum Bacteroidota; class Bacteroidia; order Bacteroidales; family Bacteroidaceae; genus UBA3839. Next base: position 996 of record OMTC01000329.1, on the reverse strand, counting down.
ACCTCTGGACGCAACGCAGTTCGCAAGGCACGCAGAGCATCGAAATCAGTCCAAAAGGTGTGGCTGCCACTTACAACATGCCTAACATCGAATACGACCACTGGTCAATCCTCAACGGCAGACTGCTTCTCCACTCGCCTCAGAAAGCGGGTGTGGAAAGTTCGGGCTACACCGACACTTTCGATATCCTGATGCTCACAGCCGACATCCTCGTACTGGGTACTGAAAACCATCAATCCAAATTCTGGAAAGAAAACTAAGAACAATCATAATGCAACAGAAAATCATCATTCTCGATTTCGGTTCGCAAACCACGCAACTCATTGGTCGCCGCGTGCGCGAACTGGACACTTTCTGCGAAATTCTCCCTTACAACAAATTCCCAAAGGACGACCCCGACATCATCGGTGTGATTCTCTCTGGTAGTCCGTTCTCCGTCTATGACAAGGAGGCATTCAAAGTGGATTTGTCCGAAATCCGCGGACGCTACCCTATCCTCGGCATCTGCTATGGTGCTCAGTACATGAGCTACACCTATGGCGGAAAGGTGGAGCCTGCAGGCAGTCGCGAGTACGGACGTGCCAAGCTGCAATGGATGGAGAAGGAGAACCCACTTTTCCAGGGATTCGACGACCATTCGCAAGTGTGGATGAGCCACGGCGACACCATCACTGCCATTCCAGAGAATTTCAAGAAAATCGCTTCCACCGACACAGTGGAGTTTGCCGCCTACCAAGCCAAAGACGAAAAACTGTGGGGCGTGCAGTTCCATCCCGAAGTGTTCCATACCACACAGGGCTCTTTGCTCCTGAAGAACTTCGTTGTAGGCATCTGCGGCAGCACACAGAGCTGGTCGGCAGCATCCTTTGTCGATACCACCGTGGCAGAACTCAAGGCACAGCTCGGCAACGACCGCGTGATTCTCGGACTCTCGGGCGGTGTTGATTCCTCTGTGGCAGCCGTTCTCCTCAACCGTGCCATCGGCAAGAACCTCAC
>OMTC01000033.1 GCA_900313845.1 uncultured Prevotellaceae bacterium | reverse complement strand
TGAGAGAAGAAGGAATGCTGAGTTCTTCATCGAAACAAAAGAATGGGACAAGCTTCGAGAAATGATTGCTCGTTGCAAATGGACGTTTGCTAAGACGATGCCTTGGTGTCCACATGAGTATATTGTTCGTGGCAAATGTCCGCTGTCAGAAGAAGAATTTCTGTATTTCATAGAGATGCAACGTAACTATGGCAAGGTGGAACGATGGGGAAAGTACATCACCCCTTATCTTTATATCGACGGCTATAAATATTGGACAATGGGGGCACCTGTGGAAGAAACCATTGTGATGAACCGAGCAAAAGTAACAATTGAAAGAAGCAGTGAATCAGATGGAGAGTGCAGATGAGAAATGACAAAGGTACTTGGATGATTTTCATCTTTTTACAATTTCACTCTCATTCTTTTCGCTAAATCATAAATTCTTGTTATCTTTGTAGCAACTATCAATATTCCTAACTATTTATCACGATGAAAAAGAACATTATCCTTACACTTCTCGCACTCAGCCTTAGTGTGTTGAGTGCCAGTGCACAACAAAAGTCTTATCAACAATACACGAAGAATCTTCCGTTCAAGATGGAGGAAGTGAAAGCTCCAGTCATTCCAAGCAGGAACGTGAAACTTCCCGATTTCGGAGCAAAGGGAGACGGACAAAGCCTCTGTACGGATGCCTTTGCTCGTGCCATCGATAAACTTTCGAGCATGGGAGGTGGGCACCTTATCGTACCTTCAGGCGTGTGGTACACAGGTCCTATCGTTTTGAAGAGTAACATCGACCTGCATTTAGAGAAGGGTGCCATCATCCTCTTTGCTGCGGACGAAACCCTCTACCCTCTTATCAAGACTTCATTCGAGGGATTGGACACACGTCGCTGTCAATCGCCTATTTCTGCCAATGGAGCCAAGAACATCTCCATTACGGGTGAAGGTGCTATCGACGGCAACGGACTCTATTGGCGTCCTCTGAAGAAGCAGAAAGTGACTGATAGTATGTGGAAAAGCGTGACGAGCAAGGGAGGCGTTTTCAAACGCGACGACCTTTGGTTGCCTTCCGAGGGCTATGCCAAGGGTGAGGAATCGGCTGAGATGAACGTGCCTCGCAATCTGAAAAGCGAAGAGGAATGGAACAGCATCAAGCGTTTCCTTCGCCCTGTGATGGTAAGTTTGGTGAGTTGCAAGAATGTGCTGCTGCAAGGTGTGATTTTCCAGAATTCTCCTGCTTGGAACATTCATCCTCTGATGTGCGAGAATATCATTATCGACGGTGTGCTTGCCCGCAATCCAAGCTATGCACAGAACGGTGATGCCCTCGACTTGGAGTCGTGCAAGAATGCGCTTATCGTGAATAGCAAGTTCGATGCTGGTGACGATGGCATCTGCATCAAGAGCGGCAAGGACGCAGACGGCAGAAAGCGTGGCAAACCATGTGAGAATGTGGTGGTGAACGGTTGTACTGTGTTTGCAGGCCATGGCGGCTTTGTGGTAGGTTCTGAGATGAGTGGTGGCGTGAAGAATATCCATGTGTCGGATTGTCAGTTCCTCGGCACCGATGTAGGTCTTCGTTTCAAGAGTTGCCGTGGACGTGGTGGCGTGGTGGAAAACATTTTCATCGACAATATCTCCATGTTTGACATCAAGGGCGATGCCATCACTTTCGACCTCTACTACGGAGGAAAATCGGTGATTGAGGTACTGGAAAGCGGCGAGAAGGTGAACAATATCGAGGCAAAGCCTGTGGATGTCACTACCCCAGCCTTCCGTGACATCAACATCCAAAACATCAACTGCCGAAACACACACCGTGCCATGTTTTTCAATGGTTTGCCAGAAATGCCAATCGAGCGCATCAATCTTCGCAACATCTATATCAGCGCCGACCAAGATGCTGAATTCTTTAATTGCAAGGGTATCACGAAGGAGAATGTGAATATCACTATCCAGAAATAATAAACGATTAACCTTGCGAAAAACGGCGGCTTTGTCATACGGTTGATAAAGTCGTCGTTTTTCGTAAGAGTGTGGATTTTGTTTAGTTCCTTATTGCATTGCAAAGACATGAAAAGCCCCACGCATAATTACATCTTTCCACATTACTCACCGATTTCATCGCAAATTGTAAGGAAAAATCAAGTTTTTTGCTTAACTTTGCAGGGTGTTTTCAAATTTGAATAAAAGATTGTTTTATGGCAAAGATTACGAAAGAGGCCGCTCTGCAGTATCATCAGAACGGTCGTCCTGGCAAAATTGAAGTAAAGCCAACCAAAGCTTATCGTACACAAACAGACTTGAGTCTCGCCTACTCTCCTGGCGTTGCATATCCATGCTTGGAAATCCAGAACAACCCCGATGATGCCTATAAATACACAGACAAGGGCAACCTCGTAGCCGTCATTTCCAACGGTACGGCTGTGCTCGGTCTGGGCGACATCGGTGCCATGAGTGGTAAGCCTGTGATGGAAGGAAAAGGCTTGCTGTTCAAAATCTATGGAGGCATCGATGTGTTCGACATCGAAGTCAATGAGAAAGACCCAGAGAAATTCTGCGAGGCAGTGGAGAAAATTGCCCCTACCTTTGGAGGTATCAACCTCGAGGACATCAAGGCTCCAGAGTGTTTCTACATTGAAGAACGTCTGAAGCGCACACTCGACATCCCTGTGATGCACGACGATCAGCACGGCACTGCCATCATTTCCGCAGCTGGACTGAAGAATGCGCTCGAGGTGAACGGCAAGGACATCTCCAAAGTGCGAATCGTGGTGAACGGTGCTGGTGCTGCAGCCATTTCTTGCACCAAACTCTACGAGGCATTAGGTGCGCGTCGCGAGAACATCCTCATGCTCGACTCGAAAGGTGTCATCACCAGCGACCGAGAAAACCTCACAGAGCAAAAGAAATACTTTGCCACCGACCGTCGTGACGTTCACACCCTCGAGGAGGCTGTCAATGGTGCTGACGTATTTGTTGGACTCTCCAAGGGTAACGTGCTCACCAAGGAAATGGTGAAGACCATGGCAAAGGACCCTGTCATCTTCGCCCTCGCCAATCCTGTGCCTGAAATCAGCTACGAGGATGCCATGGAGGCACGTCCCGACACGCTGATGTCAACCGGTCGCACCGACTACCCTAACCAAATCAACAATGTCATTGGTTTCCCTTACATCTTCCGTGGTGCGCTCGACGTTCATGCCTCAGCCATCAACGAAGAGATGAAGATGGCTGCCGTTCATGCCATTGCCGACCTTGCCAAGCAACCCGTTCCCGACGTGGTGAACGATGTCTATAAGGTGAACAACCTGAAGTTTGGTCGCGATTATTTCATTCCGAAACCCGTTGACCCACGCCTCATCAGCGAGGTGAGTGCTGCTGTTGCCAAGGCAGCCATCGACAGTGGCGTGGCACGCCGTACCATCACCGATTGGGATGCCTACAAGCACAGCCTTTCGTTGATGCTCGGTCAGGAAACAAAACTCACGCAGAAGCTATACTCAACTGCTGCCGCCCATCCTCAGCGTGTGGTATTTGCCGAAGGCATCCACCCAACCATGCTCCGTGCTGCTGTGCAGGCCAAGAATGAAGGCATCTGCCACCCTATCCTTCTCGGTAACGACGAGAAGATTGCCAAACTGGCTGACGAGCTGGACCTCTCGCTCGAAGGCATTGAGGTCATCAACCTCCGCCACGACAACGAGGCTGAGCGCCGCGAACGCTTTGCTCGCATCCTTGTAAAGAAACACGAGCGCGATGGCTACACCTTCCGTGAGGCCAACGACAAGATGTTCGAGCGCAACTACTTCGGCATGATGATGGTGGAAACGGGTGAAGCCGACGCATTCATCACAGGTCTCTACACCAAGTATAGCAATACCATCAAGGTAGCAAAGGAAGTCATTGGCATCCGCGACGAGTTCAAGCACTTCGGCACCATGCACATCATCAACTCGCCAAAGGGAACACTCTACATCGGTGACACGCTCATCAACAACGACCCAGGTGCAGAAGAGCTTGTTGACATCACGCGTCTTTGTGCAACCACCGTGCGTTGGTTCAACGAGAAACCGAACATCGCCATGGTGAGCCATTCCAACTTCGGTTCCGACACCAGCGAAGGTTCCATCAAGGTTCGTAAGGCGGTTGAACAGTTGCATCGCGAATTCCCTGATTTGGCAGTGGATGGAGAGATGCAGATTGGCTATGCGCTCAACCGCGAACAGCGCGACGAGATGTATCCGTTCACTCGTCTCTTCGGCAAGGATGTCAACACACTCGTCTTCCCGAACCTCACGTCAGCTCAGACATCCTTCAAGCTGCTTCAGGCACTCAACAGCGACGTGGAAATCCTCGGTCCTATCCAAATGGGACTCAACAAGCCCATCTACTTCACCGACCATGATGCTTCCGTCCGCGACGTTGTGAACATCGTTTCTGTCGCTTCCGTCGATGCCTACGTTTGGAAACTTCAGCACCGAATCAGTGGCGAGAAATAACACTCCGATTCATTTGACAACAACATAAAAAAGCATGGAACAAACCCATCAAGCGGGGGATTGTTCCATGCTTTTTTATGTGTTATAGGAAGTAGCTGTGTTCGTTATTCCATGTCGTTGGCAGAAACGGAAGTGGAATCACCCTTCGAACGACGGATCATACGCTTACCGCTACGCTTTGGTTTTTCCTCCTTTGGAGCATCTGGCTTCACACCTGCAAGTTCAGGGTCGATGAGAATACGTCCGCAGTATTCGCAAACGATAATCTTCTTGCGCATACGCACATCGAGCTGGCGCTGAGGTGGAATTTTAGCAAAGCAACCACCACAAGCATCACGCTGCAAATAAACGATGCCGAGTCCGTTGCGAGAGTTCTTGCGAATGCGCTTGAATGCCTGAAGGAGTGTTGGCTCAATCTGAAGTTCGAGGTTCTTAGCCTTCTCACGGAGTTTTTCTTCCTCAGCCTTCGTCTCTGCCACGATTTCGTCGAGTTCGTTCTTCTTCACTTCGAGGTCCTGCTGACGCTCATCAAGGTCCTGCTGAGCATGAGCGATGATTTCCTGCTTCTGCTTCTCAGCAGCCTGAGCCTCACGAGTACGCTTCTGCGAGAGTTCAATTTCCAAGCTTTGGAATTCGATTTCCTTGTTGAGAGCATCATACTCACGATTGTTGCGCACGTTGTCGAGCTGACTCTTGTAATCGTTAAGCTTCGAAGTTGACAAGTCGATGCGTGACTTGAGTTCGTTGATGCGTGAACGAATCTGCATGGCCTCTTCGGTAGCGTTTGAAATACGAGTCTTGAGTCCTTCGATTTCGTCCTCAAGGTCTTCCACTTCGAGAGGGAGCTCACCGCGGAGCGTGCGAATACTGTCAATTTCAGAGAGCATCTTCTGGAGGTCGTAGAGGTTCTTGAGCTTGTCTTCTACAGTCATCTCAGAAGGAGATGTTTCTTTTTTCTTTACCATGTTATTTTTAGTTTTTGAGTTTTTAAGTTTCTAAGTTTTTGAGTTCTTTCGTCTTTTCACGCTTCACGCTTCACACTTCACGCTTCACGTACTAACTTCGTTAAACGTTAAACTTTAAACGTTAAACGTTTCTATAAATAGTTGATAGGATTGGTTTCTATCTCCGTGTTGAAGATTGGCAATTCGGGAGCAGCCTTGGAGATAATTTCACGAAGGATTTCGAGTGTGTATTGCTCGCTTTCGTAATGACCGATTTCGAGCAACTGAATGGAGTGCTCAAAGCCGAAGAAGCGATGATAGCCGATTTCGCCTGTGATGAACACATCGGCACCTGCTGCAACAGCTTGTGGAATGAGGAAAGCCCCAGCACCTCCACAAAGCGCAACAGTCTGAATCTTTTCGCCTTCCCAAGAATTGTAGCGCACGCTACCCACGTCGAAGCGCTCCTTGATGTGTGCGATGAAATCCTCACGCTCCATCGGTGCTTGAAATTGTCCTATTACACCAGCTCCTGCTACTTCTCCATTCACCATTTTTCCCTCGAGAGGACAAAGAGGTTTCACATCTTGCAAACCAATTTTCTCCGCCATACGATAGCTCACGCCACAAGGGGCATTGTCGAGGTTCGTATGCGCAGAATAAATCCAAATGCCTCGTTGAATTGCTTTGATGATGCAACGCTGCACGAAGTCCGCTCCGGTGATTTGTTTTGGTGCATGGAAAAGCAACGGATGATGACTCACGATGAGGTTGCAACCACGCTGGGCAGCCTCTTCGATGACCTCTTCAGTGACGTCAAGACACAACAACGCCCCTGAGACGTCAGCATCCTCTGTTAATCCAATCTGCAAGCCTGCATTATCGTAGCTGTCTTGCAGGGACAGAGGAGCGAATTGTTCAAGGGCTCCAATGATTTCCCGTATTTTCATCTGATTGTGAATCAATTATCTTTCGATTCGGGTGCAAAGTTACGCATTTTTTCACGAATAAGAAAATGTAAGATGAAGAAAATAAAGCTTTTCGAAAAAAATGCTGTTTCATCTTCTCAATGAAAAAACGAGAAAAAGAAGAATGCGACAAAGAATCATATCTCAATTCTCTGTCGCATTTTTATTTTGACGAACAATGGTTTATTTCAATTTGCTTTTAATCCATCTCATGATACTTTCCTCTGTGGCTTCGCTGGTCCAGTGCTCGTTGACCGGCGTGATGAGAGACTCCTTAGTGCATCTGAGTGAGTTCCAAACGGCATAGCTGGTGGTTGGAGGACAAGTGTCGTCGTTGTAGCCCCATGTGAGGAAGGTGGTTGCCTTCATCTGACGGGCGAAGTTCACCACGTCGTAGTAGCGCAAGGTGTTGATTTTCTCGGGGGTGAGCATGGAGTTCAGACGGTGGAAATGTGGATAGCCACCTGTGCGTCCCTTCTCGGAATAGCCTGCCATGTCGCTCAGTGCGGGATGGTTGGCTGCACAAAGGCTGACGCGGGAATCGAGCGATGCGGTGACGATGGCAAGTGCTCCTCCCTGACTGCCTCCTTGCACTGCCACATTTCTCCCGTCCCACTCGGGCAGAGAAGTGAGGAAATCAATGCAACGCACACAAGCCAAATAGACATGTTTCATGTAGTAATTGTCGCGATGGTCGAGCCCTTGAGCCAGATAGGTGTTGGCACCAACGTTGAAGGCATTGTTGATTTCCTTGAACTGGTCGGCACTGAGACGTGGGTCGAGTCCATGAATCTCTATTTCGAGACGAATGAAACCATTCTCTGCATAGTATTTGTGACGCAGTGGTTCTTTGATGGTTTTCACGCCTGCTCCTGGTGGGCAGAACACAACGGGACACGAACCCTTCACAGCGTTCTTGGGCTTGGTGAGGTAGCCATACACGCACTGTCCCTTGCTGTTGATTTGTATTTTCACGAGAGAACAATCTACGGATTCCGTCGTGTATTCAGGAGCGGGTTCAATGCTATATTTCAAAGGAAAACCATTCAATTCCTTCAAGTTCTTGTCCCAGAAGGAAGTGAAATCATTAGGGAGCGTGGTGAACGGCTGAATCTTGTCAGGTGCAAAGCCCAGTTTCACATGATGTTTGTAGGTAGTGTCACCAATCTTCATTTGCAAGCGCAAATCGCGGAAGCCTGGTGTTTTTCGAGTTGACATCTTAATGGTGGCACGTCCATTCTTGAGTTTCACACTGCCCTTATCATCGTCCTCCAAGAGGTCATTTCCGATGGTGTACGTCACTGTGCCATCTTTAGGCATGCCATACTGATAGAACTGCACTTCCACTTTGGGCTCTTCACCAGGTTGGTAGAGCCAATCAGCATGGTCGGGCACAGTTACCCACAGCACATCACTACGATAAGGATAATTCTCTGCTTGCATCGTGTCTGCCATCAGCAGCACGAGCATGATAGTTAGGAATAATAAGTTTTTAGTTTTCATCATGTTGCAAAATTACATAAAAATTAAAAAAATCGAAACTTCTTGGCAGAAAATATTCGTTTTTCATAGAAATCCATTAACTTTGCATTACTAACCATTTTCAAAAAAACTATTAAAACACTATGTTAGAAAAAATTTTTGCGCCAGAAACCTACTCCATGTTGGGAGGAATGGCAATTACATTCTGTAAGAATCTTGTTGTAGCAATCCTTGTTTACTACATCGGTAGCAAACTCATCAAGTGGATTTCGAAACTCATCACCAAAGCACTGGAACGCAGCAAAGTGGATAAATCGCTCTTCTCGTTCCTCACCAGCATTGTGAATGTGGTGTTGTGGTTTGTTCTTGCCATCATCATCATTTCCATCTTCGGTATCGAAACCTCTTCGTTCATCGCCCTCTTCGCTTCAGCTGGTGTGGCAATCGGCATGGCACTGAGCGGTACGCTGTCGAACTTTGCAGGCGGTGTGATGGTACTGCTCTTCAAACCTTATAAAGTGGGTGACTTCATTGAAGCGCAAGGCTATATGGGTACAGTGAAACAAATCCAAATCTTCAACACCATCATCCGCACCAACGATGCCCAGACCGTTATCATCCCTAACGGTACACTCTCTACGGGTATGCTCAAGAACTACTCCACCGAGCCATATCGTCGTGTGGATCTTGATTTCCAATTTGTTTATGGCACAGACCTCAACAAAGTGAAGGAAGCCATTCAGGAGATTCAGAAGCGTAATCCACTCATCCTGCAAGCTCCAGTGGCAGATAGCGACGTGGTGGCAGCACCTTGGATTGGTTTGACACAGTTGGGACAGAGCGGAGTGGTTGTGAATACAAGAACATGGTGCAAGGGTAGTGACTACTGGACCGTTTATTTCTACATGAACGAAACGGTTTATCAGGAGCTCAAGGAGCGCGGCTTCATGTTCCCATTCAACCGCATGGACGTGACAATTCGCAACGACAAAGCATAGAGTTCTATACTTCAACCCTACTCAGCAAAAAGAGGAAATGTGTGCACACATTTCCTCTTTTTTTACATTTGTCTAAAAAAAGAAGTGTTTCACTTTCTCTTTGGCGGATTTTTTAGTACATTTGCAGATGATTGGAACAATCCTTTGTTGATTCCATATCAAAGAAAAAATCTTTATCAGAAATCAAACGAATTTACCTTTAATTATTATTACAAAAATCAAAAGTTTATGAAACATTTCTTTACTCTTTTATCAGCAATAGCACTCACATCTGCTATTTCCGTAAACGCTCAGAACCTCCATCCATTGAACCAACATGGCAGAAGTTTTGAACCTAAAAGTTTGAGCGAGGTAACATTACCAACGTCGCACAAGCAATCTCCTCGTATGGCTAAATCTGTCATCATGAAGGCTACAGAAGCTAACAATGTGATAACAGGTCCTGCCATGATTAGTTATGAAAGCTCCAGCACAGACGAAGCAGGAGAGACTATTGGCATGTACTTCAACTATGGCATCGACATCATAGATAATGGTGATGGAACACTTTCTATTCCAAACTTTGGTTCTTGGTACAGTGATAATGTGAATGGTCTTACTATTAAGTATGACGCAGCCACAGGACAGTTCGAGATTGACAATCAAGTATTATTTTCTTCCAAACCTTATGGTGATGCAAGTATCTCTGCCTGGGATATCAATGAAGCAGGTGATGATGTTGTAGTGGACCGCAGTGCAAAGATTACGGGTAGCATTATTGATGGAAGCATTGTTTTCGACACCCCATGGGGAATATTCATCGATTCTGGAACCTACAAAGATGCCTATTTTGACCTTGCATTCTATTCAGAGATTATTCCTGCTACAGGTGACATGACTTATACAGATTCTTATGGTACGTCAACAACACACATAACTCATGTTCTTGCCAACGACTCCATTTACGTACTCGGTTTTGCAAACTTAGGCGAAATGATTGAGATGGGCTTCGATTACGATGCAAAGACTGTTTC
>OMTC01000196.1 GCA_900313845.1 uncultured Prevotellaceae bacterium | reverse complement strand
TTGGCTGCAACTGCTCAGCAATGTCTTCCTTTGCCTTCTTTAAATAAGGATGCTTGGAGAACACCAGATTCTCCTGAACCAACTTGTCGTACTCTTCCACACCATTGTCAAAGAAGTATAATTCTGCGAAAGCCAAAGGAATCAAGGAATTGCGCTCCTCCTTGAACATTTTGTTGGCGAAAGCAATCTGACCGTCAAGCCTCTTGTTTATTTCAGCCATGAGCTCCTCGGCTTGAGCCGCAATCTCAGCCTCGGAGAGCTTGGAAACCTTCGCTCTGAAAACCCGCGAAGGGATGTCCTGTTCAATATCGTACTTCGTGAGGCGTTCATTCAGCGGAGAGCCTTTCAGTGTGCTGTCGTTGACATTGACAACCACTGGTGTGCCGTCGTTGAAGAATATCGTCGTCCACTCTTTTTGCTCTGCACGAACACCCATGATAGCATCCTTCTCGGCAGTGCCATTGAATGAGAACTTACCACCAGAAACTACCATACTGTCGATAGCAGCGTCTGTCAGCTTATCTATCAGATAAACCTTTTCTCCATTGTTAGCGTATGTTCCGCTAACAGAATACTTCACCTTTTGTGCCATTGAAGGCATCGCTGCAGTTACAAGAACTGCCCACAAAAATAATTTTTTCATAATACTTATAATAAATGATGTTTCTTCATACCTTCTTCAATCTCTTCACCCATTTGCATCAACTCTTCCATCCTCGAATCATTTTGAAGTAAAGAGTCTGTCATGTTCTTTTCTATGAGCTGTTTCTTCTTCCGATAAACCTCTATCTCCTTGTCAGTGACATTCATCAGCAGCTTACATTCTTCGTAACGATTTTTCATTTCTGAATAAATGCCCTGACTCATATAATTATAGATTATGAGGTCTACTTGAAGGGCATCCTTCAAGTTTTGCATTATATTTATATCTTTTTTAAAACAAAGGGCGTAAACAGAGTCACAGACTGTCTGTTTGTAAAGATTTCGATTGTAATAGAACTCTGCTACATTCTCAGTGAAAAGCACATTGCCCACCGTGTTAATGGTTTCTATACTTGATGAGAATATTTTTTCCGTGGTATTTGTGTATTCCATCTTCGGTATCAAACGAACAAAATTATATTTTCTTTGCTCAAAGAGGGTGGTGTCTTCAGCAATATCGCGTTGAAGCTTAAAAAATTCAAAAAGATTCGAATCAGCTTGTTGCACCATTTTCAACGAGGTGTATAAATCGTACATCACCATCATCACTATTTCACGCTTCTCACTTTTCTTCTTGTTGTTTTCGATGATGGCAGACGTACCGAAGGTGAGTGCAATGGAGATGGTAGTAGCAAGGAGCGACAACATGAATTGCTTCATCGCCGACGAACCGCCATCCTTCTTCGGTTGCTCAGTAGTTTGTAACTTATCTTCCATTTCTATTCTTCCAATTTTTGGAGGATTTCCTCGATGACCTGAGGGAAATGCTCCTGTTCCAAAATGTGTTCCTTGGCAGCGATGTCGTCGGGCGTGTCTTCTGGCAAGATAGGAGTGCTGAACTGTGCGATGATTTCGCCACCGTCGCACACGTTGTTCACATAATGCACCGTCATGCCTGTCTCTGTTTCGCCAGCTGCCTTCACAGCTTCGTGAACGTGGTGCCCATACATGCCCTTGCCGCCAAACTTAGGCAATAGAGCAGGATGGAGATTGATGATGCGACGCGGAAAAGCGTCGATGAGGAAATCGGGTGCCAAGAGCAGGAATCCCGCCAAAACCACGAATTCAACGTTATATTTCCGAAGCAAAGGCATCAGAAAAGCCTCATCGTTCAGCTGCTTTTTGGGAACGATTTCCGTAGGCACACCCAGCCGTTCGGCTCGTACCAATGCATAGGCATCTGCACGATTACTGATGACAACTGTGACATGCACCTTGTCGGAATCCTGAAAATACTTGATGATGTTCTCGCAGTTGGTTCCACTGCCCGAAACGAAAATTGCTAAGTTCATTATTGAGTTTTTAAGTTATTAAGTTTTTGCGGAGCTGAGTGTCTTCGTTAAACTTTAAACGTTAAACTTTAAACTTTTGAATTTACTTGAGGTAGGTTCTAAAAAATTCTGTTTTTTAGTTCACTTGATTCAACATGATTTGATTCCCAAGTTGGCGTCAATCGACATGAGGAACTCCTGCTCCATGCGCTGACGACGGTCGGCATCGTCGGGATTGATGGCGAGGATTCTGCCCGAAAGCGTGTAGCCATCGTAGATGATGTAGCCCACAAACGGAAACTCGCGCAAGCGGCACCAACGACGGTACTCCAGCAAATCGTAAGCACCTATGTAGCCCAATGTGCGTCCCGACTCACTGACGATAGCCATCGCATCAGGGTCGAATTTGTTGGTAGGCTCAGGACGAACCGTACCACGAATGACACCCACGTCGGACGGTGTGCAGTTGAACGTGATGCCTGCCACCTTCGCATAGAAACTGCCATCCTCACCCTTACCTGGCTTCACCTTCTTCTCCCTGCCCCGCATCGGTTCGTCCTCAGAAAAATCAATCAGCACCGACTGCGTGTAATCTACCGTTGGTTTCGACTGATTCGTGGTCTGACCAAGGTTTTGCTGAGAGGAATCGGAACCATTGGGCGCCGTGCCATCCTCGGGGTTCAGTGTAGGAATCGTCTTGTCGAACTGCTTCATCTTCCACAAGAGAAAAGCAACAGCCACAACAAGTATGATGATGAGAATATATTTCATAGAGACTGAACGTGTAAGATCGAATTAGAGACTAAACGAAAAAACGAAAAAACGACATCGTGCTCAGTCATTCATTTCGCTGTTCGCGAACTGAATGTCAAACACATCATTCGTCTTTTCGCCTTCGTAGTGGTAAATCATTTTCGAATTGTGCGTCTTGCAGTACTTCACCATGCTCTGAAGCGTGGTGTCGGTGCTGGTGTGGATTTTCTCCAGCAATGCATACTTCACGTCGTCCTTCGCGGCTTGCAACTCCTTGACCGACACGACATCCTCCGTCAGTTGAAAGCTGAGAAGCATATCACCATTCGCCTGTGGCTTGGCAGAAATAGGTGCCAATTCCTTCACATATTCCTGTACTGAATACTGCGATTGTTCTTCTTCAATAGTGGTCAGACTGGTCTTGCCGTGGCACGCCGACATCAGTGTGAGCAGCATCGATGCCATCACAAAAAGAAACGCAGAACGATTTTTTTTCATCTTTTTTGAGTTAATTTCATGCAAAGTAAGCGAGTTTGTAGGATTTATCCAAGAGATTATTGATTTTTTTCAATCGCAGTGTCGAAAGAAAGCCTTATCTTTGCAAAAGAAATAAACGAAAGACGAAGATTCGTTTCAATGAAGAATGCCTCTCACCCATGTGAATTCTTCATTCATCATTCTTCATTCTTAATTAAATTAAATAACACTATGTCAAAAAACAGTTTAATCAGCAAAGATGGTGTCAGCTATCTTGTTCCTTTCATTCTCGTAACCTTTTGTTTTGCCCTCTGGGGATTTGCCAACGACATCACCAACCCCATGGTGAAGGCTTTCTCCAAGATTTTCCGCATGAGTGTCACAGAAGGTGCCCTCGTGCAATTGGCTTTCTATGGAGGCTATTTCTGCATGGCGTTTCCTGCCGCCATCTTCATACGTAAATACAGTTACAAGGCTGGTGTGCTGATGGGACTCGGACTCTACGCCACTGGTGCCCTTCTCTTCCTCCCATCAAAAATGATTGGTGCCTACGGCTGTTTCCTCATTGCCTATTTCATCATGACCTGCGGACTGTCGTTCCTCGAAACGAGTTGCAATCCTTATATTCTTACGATGGGTTCGGAAGAAACTGCCACGCGCCGACTCAATTTCGCACAGTGCTTCAACCCTTGCGGCAGTATCATTGGCATGTATGTCGCCATGAATTTCATACAGGCTCGCCTCAACCCAGCCAGCACTGAGGAGCGTGCCTTGCTGAGTCCTTCCGAGTTCGATGCCATGAAGGAAAGCGACCTCAGTGTGCTCATCTCTCCATATCTGCTGATTGGACTCGTCATCATCGTCATGTTCCTCATCATCCTCTTCAAGAAGATGCCGAAGAATGGCGACCAAAGTCACGAAGTGAATTTCCTCCCAACCATCAAGCGCATCTTCAGTCAACCTCACTATCGCAACGGTGTCATTGCGCAGTTCTTCTATGTGGGAGCTCAAATCATGTGCTGGACCTTCATCATCCAGTATGGCACTCGCGTTCATCTGCTCGCGTTTCATCTGTACTTATTTGATGAAATACACGAATCCATCGAGACTTCTTGCCATCTTTGCCGTGGGAGGCATGATACTCACAGCGGGAGTTATCTACTTCCAAAATCGCATGGGCTTGTATTGCCTCGTGGCTGTGAGCGGTTGCATGTCGCTGATGTTCCCTACCATCTATGGCATTGCCCTCGACGGCATGGGTGACGATGCCAAATTCGGAGCTGCAGGTCTCATCATGGCTATCCTCGGCGGTAGTGTGCTACCTCCACTTCAGGCAGCCATCATCGACCAGCACACAGTGGGCAGTATGCCTGCCACCAACGTCTCCTTTATCCTTCCTTTCATCTGCTTCCTCGTCGTATTCCTCTATGGATACCAAATGATAAAAGTAACTAAGAAATGAAAAAAGCACTATGGAAGGCTACAAAGTAAAAGAATACAAAGGTCCCGTGAAGCGCTATTGCCGAACGATGAACCTGAAAGATAATCCCGAACTCATCGCGGAATATCGCAAACGTCACAGCCAAGAACATTCGTGGAAGGAAATACGCGAAGGCATCAAGCAAGTAGGCATCCTCGAAATGGAAATCTACATCCTCGGCAACCGCCTCTTCATGATTGTGGAAACGCCTCTCGACTTCGATTGGGACTCCGCCATGGCTCGCCTCGCCACCCTTCCTCGCCAACAGGAATGGGAGGACTACATGTCCATCTTCCAGGATTGTGAACAAGGTGCCACTGCCACAGAGAAATGGCAAATGATGGAGCGCATGTTCTATCTCTACGACTAACAGACTCTATCCATAACTAAACAAAACGATTCGCCCTGCAACCAGCAAGGCGAATCGTTTTTGTTTGTAATGGAATGCTATTTATTACCATTTCACCTGTTCCACTTCATATCCAGCATCTCGGAGTTTCTGAACGATGCCGTGCTCACCTATCAAATGACCAGAGCCAATGACAAACATCGTTGGCTTTTCGCGCATCGCTTCCATCATCTTCGGGAGCCATTTCTCATTACGGTCTTTCAATATTCCTGTCTGTTTACTGGCCTCAGGAAGATAATAGTTAGTGAAACCTTCAAAATCTCCAGCCCTCCAATAGTCGCAAATCTGCTCGTACCCATCAACTCCTTCGAAACCCTTCAAGAGCTTTTCCTTACGTTTATCATAACCTTTCAGGAATGCCATCAACGAGTCGGCCTGCTCCTTAATGGTCTGAGGCGTTGCAGTATGAGCTGCAAGGATTTCCTGAGGCAACAGATTGTCACCATCAAGTCCCCCAACATTCCAACCGCGTTCTTTGGCCTTTTGCATGAGGACAAAGTCCATCGTCATTCCTTTCATGTTTTTTTTCCTGAACTCTCTTATCAGAGGGATGGAAAGGAAACTCTGAAAATCAGCGGGCTGCCAATTTAAAATATCCTTAAATTTCGGGTCATCCAAATTGATGGGAATGATTTCCTTGAATTTCACTTTCAGGAGGCCAGCACTTTCTTTGTCTATGACATCGAAGATGTTTTTGCCTTTGGGATACTTTGCTTTCTGCTTTCCTTCGTTCTGACGAAAAAATCTATCGGCATTCATCTGCTGGTTGGTAGGGGGAATATACTCTACATACATCTGCTGGCACCGTGCCTCTGCTTCCTTATATTCAGCGATGCTGTCGAGCAACGAAGCGGACAGCACATGTATGGTGCCAAGCATGTACGACGATTCCGAAAGTCCATTGCCACTAATGCGGAAGAGGAACTGTGCGTCAGCGGTAAGAGCAACGAGAGCGAAGATGGTTATGAAGAAATTCCTTTTCATCATTCTTTCTGATTTTGGGATGACAAAGGTACTAAAAAAAAGAACTGCACTCCAAAGGTTGCAGTTCTTTTTTATGTATGAAAGCATCTGTTTAGTTGATGAGGAACACCTTCTCCTGTCCTTGATAGGTGGCACGCACCGTGGCACGTCCATCGCTGATAGGGCTTACCGTGAACTTCACGCCTGGATGTGTGGCTTTGGTCTCAATCTTCGAACCAGCCTTCAGCGGAACATACAACTGATAGTGGTTGCACTCGGTGTAGCCATTCTGGTTGGTGGACATCAGAGGACGCTCAGGTATGTTCAACTTCTGGCCATCGACGGTGATGATGACTTGTGGCACTTCTGGCGCGATGACCCTCTCTGTACCCTTCGAGAAACCGATGCCGTGAAGGTCGAAGAGTCCCTGTGGACGTTGTGGCTGCTGCTGGCGACGGCCACCCCATTGACCTTGCTGAGGAGCCTGTATGTCTTGACCTTCAGCAACGAGGTAAATGGCATGCTTGCCCGTGAGACCTTCCACAGCTGGAACACTTGCTCCGAAAATGGCTGATGCACGCTGATCGTTTTCAGGCACCGAGATAGTCGCAATTTCCTTACCCTTCCAAG
>OMTC01000011.1 GCA_900313845.1 uncultured Prevotellaceae bacterium | reverse complement strand
GCTGCATTCTGTTTGATGATGCTATAAGCCTGATAAATACCCAATTCTCCCGCCTTGCTAAGGTCGGCAGTGGCATCATCGTTCTTGCCCATGAAGATTTTCACAATACCTCGGTTGAAGTAGGCTTGAGAGAATTGTGGACGAAGTTGGATGGCTTTGTCGAGGTCCTCCAGTGCCAAATTGTATTTACGTGTTGCTGCGTAAGTGTAGGCACGATTATAGTATGCTTCAGCCAGGTTCGGCTGGTTGTTGATTGCTTCCGTGAAATCCAGGATAGCTGGTTCGTATTCCTCCACAAGCAGATGTTCCAGTGCAGTGTCGAAATAAGGATTAGGAGCATTTGCGGCAATTTGATACGACGTCAATGACATTGGAGGCAGCAGCTTCATTTCTGCTTCCTTGTTCTGAATCTTACCGCGGTATTCGCTTTCGTATTCCTTCTTTTCTTCGTCATCCACTACAAGAGCCTGATAATCATCGAGGTCGATTTCGCTCTTCTTTCGAGTCGTAGCCGTCTTGCTGGCTTTCGATTGATATCCATAGCGGTGCGCGATTTGTTCTCGAATGATGTGGTCCTCATCCTTCAATGCACCCTTCACATCGCCAATTTTGCGCTTGGCTTCAGCACGACGCTGATAGCCTTGCAGGAAGTTTGGATAGGTTTGAATCAGTGTGGTATAATCGCGGATGGCACCACGATAATCGCCTGTGTCGAAGAGCAATTCAGCTCGGTTATAGATGGCCATCACATCTGTTGGGTCTATCTTCAGGATGAAGTTGAAATCCTCGATGGCGAGGTTGTCTTCTCCCACACGTGTGCGGAGCAATCCTCGGATATCAAGTGCGAGGTCGTAGTCCGACATGGCACCGCGCAGGTTGTTCTGATGGTAGCGTGCGAGCGCTCGATTGATGAGGTTTCGTGTGTTCTTGGGTTGAAGTCGGATTGCCTCTGCCAATGTTGTTTCTGCCTCTTTCCATTCCTCACGATTCATCAGCAAGGAGGCTTTGAGGGAGAGCGATGGCACGTTGTATTTGTCTGCACTCAGTGCACTATCCACAAGCACTTCCGCTTGGGTCGTGTCCTTCAGTTCCATCTGGATTTGTGCCTTCATCATGTAGCCATCGGCATATTTAGGCCAGTGCTTGATGAAGATGCTGGAAATGGAATCGGCACGCTCAAACTCCTTCAGTTCAATGTTACAGAGAATCCAGTTGTGCCAGATGGCTTTGCTTTCAGCCTGCACTTCGGAAGCCATTCTGTAGTCTTGTTCCGCCAATTCATATTTTCCGAGATTGATTCTCGACAGACCTCGTAGTTCGTAGGTTTTTGGGAAGTAGGGATTGATGTTGATGGCTTCCGAGCAATCCTGCTCAGCTCCCAAGAAATCCTCCAAATAGAACTTTGCTACGCCTCTGTAATAATAAGCCTCGTAGAGATAAGGTTTAGCAAGAATGACGCGGTTGAAGTATTGAATGGACAACGCATAATCGTCGAAGTAGAGCGCATTGCGCCCCACATCCATCATTCTTTGTGTGTTGATTTGCGCCTCAGAACAGAGTGAACATGCAAGAAAACAAACTATATAGATGATGCGTTGGAGCATTTTTCCTTTCTTATGCGTTTCTCTTCCGGATTAGTGATTTGTTTTGGTTTTGTAACCGCACTGGTATTTGCCTTTCGACATGGCAAGCAGTTTTTTCTTGATGATTTGTTTGCGGAGAGGACTGAGGCGGTCCACAAACATTTTGCCTTCCAAGTGGTCGAACTCATGCTGAATGACGCGTGCCACAAATCCGTCCACCCATTCATCGTGTGGCTGAAGGTCGGCATCGAGATACTGGATGCGCACCTTTTCGGGACGTTTCACACTTTCGTGAATGCCAGGAACAGAGAGGCAACCCTCTTCGAAACTATTCTCTTCTTTACTCGATTCAATAATATGTCCGTTGATAAAGGCTTTCAGATAACCCTTGAATTGAGGCTCATCCTCACTGATGCAGTCGAGGTCGATAACTACCACACGGATAGGCAAACCCACCTGAGGTGCAGCAAGTCCCACGCCTTCAGCCTTTTTCAGCGTTTCAAACATATTGTCGATGAGTTCCTTCAGGTTAGGATAATCTGTTGGAATGTCTTCAGCCACCTTACGAAGTACAGGTTGGCCGAAAATATACATTGGAAGTATCATTAATAAATTGAAATTAAAAATTCAAAACTAAAATGCCATCCGCAAGGCTCCTTTCATCCTTCCGCTGCCGCTTGCGGCAAGCTTCTGCTCCACTCTTTCGCTCTTCTCGTCTCACGCTTTGGCAGCAGCCATATAATCCTCCAAAATGATGGTGGCACTGATTTTGTCCACAAGTCCTTTGTTTTCTCGTCGCTCCTTCTTCCCGATGCCACTTTCGAGGATGGCTTGATGTGCCAAAACGGAAGTGAAACGCTCGTCGTAGAATACGATAGGAATAGAGGGGTAGAGTTTGCGAAGTCGGTTCACAAAGGGAGTGATACGCTTCATGTTTTCGGAATCTTCTCCGTTGGTTTGCTTGGGTTGCCCAACAATGATGCGCTCCACAGATTCTTTCGAAAGGTAGTCAGCCAAAAAATCTAAGAGTTTAGGTGTTTCAACAGTGCAAAGTCCGTTCGCGATAATTTGCAGAATATCAGTTACTGCAATGCCTGTTCGCTTTTTACCATAATCTATTGCTAAGAGTCTTCCCATTCATGAATGATTTATGCAAAGGTACGACAAAATAGGGAGATAGCAAAATGCGAAAACATTTTTTATGAAATGTATGAATTTTACAACATCATTTTGCGCTTTTCATTTTAAATTTCTATTTTTGCACGCAAAACAAGTTGTTTCAGAAAATGAATGTGAGATACCTTATATTATATATCACATGGATGCTTTTCCCTTTGGGCTTGCAGGCTCAAATGGCTCCAGATTTCACCATTTCCGATAAAGAAGGAAATGAAGTTTCTCTCAGTGCTTTGCGAGGGAAATATGTGCTGTTGGATTTTTGGGGAACATGGTGCCAAGCCTGCATGAAGGAACTTCCCGACATGAAGAGATTCCACAAGAAGCATCGGGAGGAATTGGTAATCATCAGTGTGGATTGCCACGATGAGGAAAGAGCATGGAAAGAAATCGTGGAGGATTACAAACTGAAATGGACTCAGGTGAGAGATACAAAGGAAAATAGTTTAGCGGAAAAATACGGAGTGTCAGTCTTTCCCACCAAGTTTCTCATCGACCCCGATGGAAAAATCCTATTCCGATTGAATGGGGAAAACAAGCAGTTTTTTAAAATGAAATGGAAAAAGGATGTTAAGTAACGTTTAAGAAATAAGTTAGTAAAAACCATATTTTATATGGAAAGAAATTAGAATAATTTGAATAATTTCTCCAAAAATTTGGTGTTATTTAAAACATATAATTTCTGATATAATTATTCAAATTATTCTAATTTCTTTCCTTAAAAACGTTCCAACTTGTTTTTCGTTACTTCTCTTCTTTTAAGTCGATCTTCAAGAATAGCTCGTCGAGTTGCTTTTGGTCGATAGCAGCAGGAGCATCGAGCATCACGTCGCGTCCCGAATTATTCTTAGGGAATGCGATGCAGTCGCGGATGGAGTCGAGTCCAGCAAAGATGCTTACCCAGCGATCCAAACCGTAAGCCAATCCTCCGTGAGGTGGAGCACCATACTTGAAGGCATTCATCAAGAAACCAAACTGCTCCTGAGCGCGTTCTGGTGTGAAGCCCAGAATCTCAAACATCTTTGCCTGAAGCTTAGGGTCGTGGATACGGATAGAACCGCCACCCACTTCGATACCGTTACAAACCATGTCGTAAGCATCAGCACGGACGGCAGCAGGGTCAGTGTCGAGCAGGGCGATGTCCTCATCCATAGGGTGGGTGAATGGGTGGTGCATGGCCATGAGGCGTTGCTCCTCATCGCTCCATTCAAACATAGGGAATTCTGTCACCCACAGGAGGGCAAACTTATTCTTATCGCGAAGTCCGAGACGCTCACCCATTTCGAGACGCAGTTCGCACAGCTGCTTGCGAGTCTTCATGGCATCCTCACCCGAGAGGATGAGAATCAAATCGCCTGGCTTGGCATCCATCTTCTGCTTCAATGCATCGAGCTGCTCAGCAGTGTAGAACTTATCCACGCTCGACTTCACGCTGCCGTCTTCCTGCACGCGTGCATAAACCAAACCCTTCGCACCAATTTGAGGACGCTTCACGAAGTCGGTCAATTGGTCAAGTTGCTTACGGGTATATACAGCACAACCTGGTGCGCAGATACCGCCGATGTAGGCAGCATTGTCGAACACAGGGAAGGTGCCGCATTGCAGCGTGTCCATCAGTTCCACGAACTCCATGCCGAAGCGCATATCTGGCTTGTCCGAACCGAATCGGCGCATAGCTTCAGCCCAAGGCAAACGAAGGAATGGCTCGTTGATTTCCACGCCTCGGAGTGTCTTGAACAAATGCTTTGCCATGCCCTCGAAAGTCTGGATGATGTCCTCTTGCGTGACAAACGACATCTCGCAGTCAATCTGAGTGAATTCAGGCTGACGGTCGGCACGCAAGTCTTCATCGCGGAAACACTTCACGATTTGGAAATAACGGTCGAAACCTGCCACCATCAGCAACTGCTTCAAGGTCTGAGGGCTCTGAGGAAGTGCATAGAACTGACCTGGGTTCATACGGGAAGGCACCACGAAGTCGCGAGCACCCTCAGGAGTGGAACCAATGAGCATCGGTGTTTCCACCTCGAGGAAACCGAGGTTGGAGAGGTAGTTGCGCACCTCGATGCACATCCTGTGGCGCAGTTCGAGGTTCTTGCGCACACAAGAACGTCGCAGGTCGAGATAACGGTATTTCATGCGAATATCGTCACCACCATCCGACTGGTCCTCAATCGTGAACGGAGGAACCTCGCTGGCATTGAGCTGGTTGAGTTCGTTGACAATAATTTCAATGTCACCCGTTGGAATATTCGCATTCTTGCTATAGCGCTCATTCACTGTTCCGACAATCTGAATCACGTATTCGCGCCCCAGTTTGTTGGCACGCTCATTCAGTTCCTGATTCGTTTCGCTGTTGAATACCAACTGAGTGATGCCGTAGCGGTCTCTCAAATCCACGAATGTCATGCCGCCCATCTTGCGTACGCGCTGCACCCATCCTGCCAGTGTGACGCTTTGTCCCACGTTTTCAATGCGGAGTTCTCCGCAGGTATGTGTTCTATACATATTTAAAGAAAAGATTTTTTTGAATTTCACTGCAAAGATACGTATTTTATGCATTCGTTGTGCCTTTTGTTGTTATATTTCTTGCTTTTTACAGCGGAACTTTTAGCGTGATGTTAACCGTGAAAAGAAGTTCAAGGAAAAAACAGATGTCTGAGTCTTGTTTATAATTCTCTACTTCACGCTTTACACTTCACGCTTCACGCAGTACAAATGCAATGAAAGCGGTGCAAATCATTCGTGCGAGTGGTGCAGTGTTTGTGTAGTAGCGGTGGAGTGTATGTGTCGTAGTGGTGCAGTGTAATAGTCAGACTGGGCTTCCTTCTGAAAACAATTAGAATATACACGTTTTCAGTTAAAAGCCCAAACAAAAGGGAATTGTTTTGATTTGTATCAATTTTATTTATATTATAAAGTATATAGTTAATGATTTTTGTGACATTTGTACATTTGTACATCAAATTTTTTTGTTAACTTCTTTTCACATTTCGTGAGAAGAGAAAAATCTCGGATTGAATTTTAATTATAATATTATATATAATATTATAATTAAAAATATTTTATATATTATATTTAATGGTATATTTATATAATTAATATTCTATTTATTCTATTCCTAATAAAAGCAAAGGTGTTATTTGTGAAATGTGAATAGAAGTTAACAGATTTTTTTGATGTACAAATGTACAAATGTACAAATGTCACAAATTTTCGAATATATAGAGACTGAGCTGTATTTATTAGAATGGCAGACCGATGGCGAAGTGGAAGGCGAAGTCACGATCCAGATTAGGATGAGCGATAGGGTAGTGCTCACGGGTGGTTTCGTAGGCAGGGTTGATGGCTTTCATACCAGCATCGAAGCGAACGATAAAGAAATCGAGGTTTAGACGCAGACCGATGCCGTAACTGAAAGCGATTTGCTTGAAGAACTTGTCGAAACGGAATTCTCCTTCTGGTTGGTCTTGGTATTGACGGATAGTCCAGATGTTTCCTCCATCAACGAAAAGTGCTCCATTGAGTTTCCAGAAGAGGAAGGCTCGATACTCTACACTGAAATCGAGCTTGATGTCTCCACTTTGGTTCAGGAAGTTGATTTGTCGGTCTGCTCCCTTGTAGGCGCCTGGACCGAGCGAGCGCACTGTCCATCCACGCACGGAGTTAGGACCTCCCGAGAAGTATCGTTTTTCAAATGGCAACTGATTGGAATTTCCGTAAGGATATGCCAAGCCGAATGCTGCATGGATTGCCACTGAGTTGTTCTTGTCGATGCGGAAACTCTTGGCAAAGTCGAAATCGCCTCGCACGTATTGGGCGTATGCAATGCCCAGGAATTCGTATTGGCTGTTGTTGTTCTTGCTAAAATGGGCTGCATGACTCAATCCCCAAAGGAAATTGCCTGATGTCTCAATATTGAAACGGATGGTGTAGGCGTTCTTTCCGTAGGTGTTCGCATTGGCAACGCCCAGCGAGTTGTAACTATAGTAGTAGCCGAGTTTAGTAATCAGCAAGTTTTCGTAGTTGTAGCGGAGGATGGCGTTCTGCCTGCCTAACGAGTCGAGGTACTGCTCTCGGAACGTGCGAGAAATCCACGGCATGTTGATGTAGTTCACTTCCAAAAGGTCGAAGCGGTGCTGCACGCGCGACTGATGGCTTTGCCAGCGATAGCGCCATGCAGCAGAAAAGACGCGTCGATTGAATTCTGGTCGGTTTTGTCGGTTGAACTGCAGGGAGATTTCGGACGTAGCATGATGGCGGGAACCAAATTCTTTCTTGACGAAGGGAAGGAGGAAACCGGGGAAGGAGAGGCGCATTTCTCCACCCAGTTCGGTGTAGCTGTGTCCCTCATATCCATCGAGTCCCGTAATTGCCTCGTAGGCACCACGCAGTTTTATCAAGAAATTTTCTGAACCCTTGAAAATGTTCTTGTGCTGATAGGAGAAAGAGGTGGCAGCTCCGAGGTCGCCCGCCGAGTTGGTTCCTTCGAGGTCGAAGGAGATAGAGTGGGGACGTGCGTGATTGACGGTGATATGGCAATCGAGCGTGTCGCTCTGGTTCCGTTGCTGGAGGCGGATGTTGGAGTAGGAGATGGCATTCAGGCGCATGAAATTGTTGTAGGTGCGTCGCTGATGGTCTTCGTTGTAGAGTTCTCCTGGCTTCAGCAGTGTGTTTGAGGTGAGGAGGTTCGGACGGAAATGCAGTTTGTCGGAATAATAGATGGTGGAACCCTTGTGCTCCACTGTGTTTTGGTGGGTGCTATCTCCCATGATGTCGGTATGGAAGGTGACATCTCCTATTCTGTATTGCGTGTGCTCCTCTGGGTTGGAACGTCCGTTTTCCAAGTGCAGGCTCACATTCATGCGGAGGTCCACATCGTAGTTTCCGCTGGCGGTATCTGCTTCGAAACTGATGTCGTCCTTGTTGAATTTATAGTAGCCCACATTTCGTAGCATAGACGTGATGCGGGAGCGCTCCTGGTTGAGCAGATTGATGTCGAGCGGCATGCCCACACGAAGGAGAGAATTCGCTGTGTCTTGCTCGCAGAGGATTTGCTGTAGGTGGGAGTCTTCCACGTTCCTTTTGAGGGAGCGAACCTGATACCTCTTTCCTGGATGAACGATGTAGGTGAGTTTCAGTTTCTTCCCTTTCACGTCCTGTTTCAACTCGATGTAGTTGTGCGTGTAGCCCGCATTTGCCAGCACTTGGTCCATGTCGCTGATGGTGTTGAAAGCCTTTTGCACACTGTAGATTTCGGGCTTCTGACCGATTTTGCGGAGTGTCTTCGAAACCCAACTGTTGCTGTTAGGGTTGGAAAGACAATAGATATTCATGGGTACCTTGAAACCAAACCAATTGGAATTGGGCGTTTGGAGGACGTAGTTCGAAAGGTAGTACTCCTTGGTGGCTTCCTTGTTGGTGGAAATCACTTTCACTTTCTTGAGGTACAACTCATTCTCCTCGATGAACTTATCAACGGAACAGGAGGTGAATGTGAGAAAGAGAATGAAGAATGAAGAATGAAGAGTGAAGAGATGCAAAAAAGAATAGCCCCAGCCTCTTTGTGAGGATGGAGAAGCATTGACTCTGTTTGCTGAATAATCTTTTTTTATCCCCTTCATTGATGATGTAGTTCTACCGCATTTCGGTTGCAAAGATAGAGAATTAAAAATGAAAAATGAAAAAGTAAAAATTAAAAATGAAGAATTAGAATTAAAATCGCTATCTTTGCCAACATGATTAGCAAGAACAAAATAAAATATCTGAAGTCGCTTGAGATGAAAAAGCATCGACAGGCTGAGTCTGTGTTTGTGGCTGAAGGTCCCAAGATTGTTGGCGATTTGTTGAATGCAGGGTTTGAACCTACTTATTTGGCAGTGGTGGAATGCTCTGATTTTGCTTCTCGGCTTCAGAACTTCGATTTAAATGGGGTGCAAATCGATTTTGTCACCGCCGATGATTTGCGGAAGGTGAGCAGCCTGGAGGCTCCTCAGCAGGTTCTTGCGGTGTTGAAACAACCCATTTGGCAACTTGGTTCCAACATCGCTTCGAAGGAGTTGTGTCTGGCATTGGATGAAGTACAGAATCCTGGCAATCTTGGCACGATTATTCGTCTGGCTGCTTGGTTTGGCATCGAGCATCTGTTCTGCTCAAAAGGTTGTGCTGACGTGTATAATTCAAAAACGGTGCAAGCCACGATGGGTGGTTTGGCACACGTGAAGGTGCACTATGTAGATTTAGTGGAAATGATTGGAAACTTGCCTGATAGTACGCCTATCTATGGCACTTTTTTGGATGGAGAGAATCTTTATGGAAAACAGTTGGAGCAGCGTGGATTGATTGTGATGGGCAACGAGGGAAGGGGTGTGTCGAAGGAGGTGGAAAATTTGGTGACTGAAAAACTATTCATACCTAATTATCCTGCAGAAAGAGAATCAACGGAATCGCTCAATGTGGCTATAGCTACAGCAATTGTTTGTGCTGAGTTCCGTCGGCGTGCTTTGTGATGTGGTAAGCCTTTCCGTTTTCCACGATGATGGTTCCACCGAGCCATTCCGTCATCGCTATCTCACCTCGAAGGGGATAGTGGTTCACTACGCGTGAATTGAACAATTCCAACACATGGTTGGTGTATTGAACATTTTCGGAAAAGATGACAATGTTTGAGGCTACTCGACGAAGCATATCTCTAAGCATTTAGGTTTCAAGGCGCAAGCGCCGTTTCAAGTTTCAGGTTTCAGGTTTCAAGTTTCAACGCTAACGTTAACGCTGATTTATTTTCTTCTTTTTCTTGAACCGTACTTGTTTGGCGTTCTCACTTCTGGAGCGGTACGAATCTTGATTTTCTCCTCGCTGTCTTCTTGCACATTCTTGCGGATTTGCTCAGGTGTGAGACGTGGACCGCGCTGACGGGTTGGAGCAACAGGCTTGAGTTCGTCTTTCTTCAGCGAGTCGCCAATCATGGTTTGTCCTTCTTCGCGCTTCTTGTGCATTCGGATGAGTCGGATGTTGTTGACCATGCAGAAGTTCTTGGTGTCGGATTTCCCTATATAATAGAAAAAGGTGGAAATCTGCTTCAGTTCCTTGCCTGAAGAGGATGACACTTCGAGGCGGAAGTCGGAGTTGCTATTGAGTTGGCGCACTTGACTGAATGTCTTTCCCTCAGAATTGCGAATGGCGAGAGAGGCGCTGAGGAACACATCGTGTATGTTTTTGTCTTCAAGCACGAATTCCACATCTCCCATGAGGATGAATTTATCGTCGTGGTGGAAGGTGGAGTCGGTCTTGATGGTGAATTTGCTCAAATTCAACACATTGCGATTTCTCAACAAGATGGTTGAAGGACCCGACCAGATGTTGGCGGTGTCACCTCCTTCTGTAATGAAGGCAGCAACTGCGTCATTTCCTGTGGTAAGCTGCAACTGCTCCTGTTCCTGTGTGTAAAGCGTTTGCAGGTCCTTGTAGATGTCCTGCAAATCCTCGTTGTGGGCATTGTACCAAACAACGGCGGAGTCGAATTCCTCTTGGGTGATGCCATGCTTGTCGAACACGGCTTGGATATAGTCAGTTGCCTTCTCTCGTTCGTTGTATGGCAAGTCCTCGGACATGGCTTGAGCCAGATGGAAATCGTAGAGTACCTTCTTCATCTTTCCCTTTGAAATGACATGAGTCGTGCTTTTCTCGCAAGAGGAGAAAGTGACGAGTGCTAAGATGAAGAGGAGGAACTTGCGCATGGAGATAAAGAATGAAGAATAAAGCCTCACCCCCGACCCCTCTCCAAGGAGAGAGGGGAGTAGAGTGATAATTAAAAACGTTTTTTATTCAGAGCGATGGGAGGTATCTTCGTTTTCTGTGAACATCTTGTGGTAGAAAATAATCAATGCAACGATGGCACAACTGATGGATGCATCAGCAAAGTTGAAGATGGGGGAGAAGAAGATGCAATGCTCTCCTGCATCGGGGAGAAAGGCAATTTTGTTCAGCCATTCCCACTGAGGCATGTTCCATTCCACAAGAGGAAAGTAGAACATATCCACCACTCGTCCCAGCATGAATTCACTGTAACCCGTTCCCCATTCCACGAGTTGTGCAACTCCAGGGTAAGGAGGGTTGTTGAAAATCATGCCATAGAAGAGGCAATCGAAGATGTTGCCCGCTGCACCTGCCAGAATCAAGGAGAGGCACACGATGAAGCCCGTGGGTGCGTTCTTCTTGATTTGGTGGAAGATGTAGATGCAAATGAGAATCACTGCCACGATGCGGAAGGAGGTGAGGAAGTATTTTCCACCCATTTCCCAACCGAATGCCATGCCGTTGTTCTCAATGAAACGTATCTGAAACCAGTCTGTGATGTGGATGCTTTCCCCCAGATACATGTTTGTCTTCACCCAGACCTTGATGAGTTGGTCGAGGATGATGACAAACAGTATGAGGGCAATGGATAATATAGACTTATGCTTTCTTGACATGAATGATGGCTTTGAAATCGTCGAAATCTACTTCTGTACCTTCGGTAGGTTGCCCCATCTCGATAGAGTTGGCAAGTACCTGGCTGGCGATGTAGTCATTGAATCCAGCAAGCGCTTCGCTAATAGTTGGCGACTCGGAGATGACCACTTGGATGCGGTCGGTGATTTCGAAACCACTGTCCTTGCGGATACCCTGGATGCGCTTGATGATTTCGCGAGCCACAGCCTCGTTCTTCAGTTCAGGAGTGATGTTGATGTCGAGTGCCACAGTGAGAGAGCCTTCGTTGGCAACGGTCCATCCTGGGATGTCCTCGCTGTAGATTTCCACGTCAGCCAATTCGATGAGGGCATCCTTTCCTTCAGCCTGAATGGTGATTTGTCCATTGCTTTCGAGTTCTGCAATCTGCTCTTGAGTGAGCTCTGCCACGGCGTTGCTCACCGCTTTCATCATCTTGCCGAACTTCTTACCCATCACACGGAAGTTGCACTTCACCTTCTTCACGAGCATGCCTGCACCACCTTCCACGAACTGCAATTCCTTCACGTTCACTTCGTCGAGAATCAGTTGCTTCATCTGCTCGATGCGCTCCTTTTGTAGAGAATCGGTAACAGGAATGGAGATGGTCTGCAGTGGCTGACGCACGATGATTTGCTCCTTCTTACGGAGGGAAAGAACCATGGAAGTAATTTGCTGAGCCAGTTCCATGCGTGTTTCCAATTCACTGTCAATCAAGCTCTCATCCACTTTTGGATAAAGTGAAAGATGAACGCTTGTCACATTCTCACGCCCTGTGCCATGGATGAGGTCCATGAAGAGACGATCTGCATAGAATGGAGCGATAGGAGCAATGAGTTTGGCGATAGTTTCCAAACAAATATAGAGTGTCTGATAAGCCGAAAGCTTGTCTGCATCCATTTCTCCACCCCAGAAACGCTTACGGTTCAAACGCACATACCAGTTGGAGAGATTGTCGATGACGAAAGTCTGAATAAGACGTCCTGCACGCGTTGGCTCATAATCGTCGAGGCTTTCCTGCACGTTCTTCACCAAGGTGTTGAGTTCGGAGAGTACCCATCGGTCGATTTCTGGACGCTCAGCGAATGGAACGTCAGGCTGTGAGTAATCGAATCCATCCACATTGGCATACATCGTGAAGAAAGAGTATGTTTGGAAGAGCTTACCAAAGAATGTACGGCTCACTTCTGCCACTCCTTCTTGGTCGAAACGGAGGTTGTCCCAAGGCTGGGAGTTGGTAATCATGTACCAGCGCACAGCATCGGTTCCATATTTCTCAATGCATTCGAATGGATTCACACCGTTTCCAAGACGCTTCGACATCTTCAGTCCGTTCTTGTCGAGCACGAGTCCGTTGGAAATTACTGCCTTGAAGGCAACGGAATCAAATACCATTGTTCCGATGGCATGGAGCGTGAAGAACCATCCACGAGTCTGGTCCACGCCTTCTGCGATGAAGTCGGCAGGAAAGACTGTGCGATTGTCAAATGCTTCCTTGTTCTCGAATGGATAGTGAATCTGAGCGTATGGCATGGAACCTGAATCGAACCACACGTCGATGAGGTCGGTTTCACGAGTGAGCACCTTGCCAGTGGCTGACACCAGTTTGATGTCGTCCACGTATGGACGGTGTAGGTCAATCTTATCGTAGTTCTCCTGTGCCATATCGCCAGGCACAAATCCTTTGTCCTTCAATGGGTTGCTTGCCATCACACCAGCTGCCACAGCCTTCTCGATTTCGTTGTAGAGTTCTTCTACCGAACCGATGCAGATTTCCTCGCGACTGTCCTTGTTGCGCCAGATTGGCAGCGGAGTGCCCCAATAGCGAGAACGAGAGAGGTTCCAGTCGTTGAGGTTCTCGAGCCACTTGCCGAAGCGTCCTGTACCAGTCGATTCAGGCTTCCACTTGATGGTCTTGTTGAGTTCCACCATGCGGTCCTTGCAAGCGGTAGAACGGATGAACCAAGAGTCGAGTGGGTAGTAAAGCACAGGCTTGTCGGTACGCCAGCAGTGAGGATAGTTGTGGACATGCTTCTCAATCTTGAAGACGATGCTCTCCTGCTTCATCTCCATGCAGAGCACGATGTTGAGGTCCTCAGCCTTCGAAGCAGCCTTCTCGTCGTATTTGCCATCCACATTGAATTCAGGAGCGTAGGCATTCTTTACGTAGTCGCCAGCATGCTTGCTGTATGCTTCCTTGTTCACGCAAGCCTCAATGAACTCATCTGCCAGTTCGTCCATCAGGTAGTACTTACCCACGAGGTCCACCATTGGGCGAGTCTCACCACCCTTATTGATGAGGAAGAGGGAAGGTATGCCTGCGGCTTTTGCCACCTTGGCGTCGTCAGCACCGAATGTTGGAGCGATGTGGACAATACCTGTACCGTCTTCTGTTGTGACATAATCGCCAGGAATCACACTGAATGCCTCTGCTTCCATTTCCACGAATTGGTCTTTGCCCACGCTGAAGATTTTCTCAGGATGAGTCTCTGCCGCTGCCTTTACGAAATCTGCAGCATTGTCATCCACCTTCTCGCAAGGCTTCACCCAAGGCATCAACTGCTGGTACTTCATGCCCACGAGGTCGGTACCCTTGAATTCTCCCACGATGCGGTAAGGCACCACCTTGTCGCCTGGCTTGAATTCGTTCATAGGAAGCTCTGCTCCTTCTGGCTTCAAATACGCATTCACAAGGTCCTTTGCCATCATGGCACTGATTTTCTCTGCGTTGTAAGGGTTGTAGGTCTGCACGCAGACATAGTCAATCTTTGGTCCCACACAAAGAGCTGTGTTCGATGGCAGTGTCCATGGAGTGGTGGTCCATGCCAGGAAGCATGGCATACCCCAGTTCTGCATCTCAGGCTTTGGATCGAGTGCCTTGAAGATGGCGGTGCAGGTGGTATCCTTCACGTCACGATAGCAACCTGGCTGGTTCAACTCGTGGCTCGAAAGTCCTGTACCTGCGGCAGGGGAATAAGGCTGAATGGTATATCCCTTGTAGAGCAAGTTCTTGTCGTAGAGCTGCTTGAGGAGATACCAAAGGGTTTCGATATATTTGTTATCGTATGTGATGTAAGGATGCTCCAAGTCGCACCAATAGCCCATCTTCTCGCTGAGTTCGCTCCATTCGGAAGTGTACATCATCACGTTCTTGCGGCAGCGCTCATTGTATGCTTCAATGGAAATGGTCTTGCCGATGTCTTCCTTTGTGATACCAAGTTCCTTCTCCACACTGAGCTCCACGGGGA
>OMTC01000197.1 GCA_900313845.1 uncultured Prevotellaceae bacterium | reverse complement strand
ATAAATTTAGTAGATAAGGTGGTGAGTGTGGACCAATCTCCTTTGGGGCGTACCCCTCGTTCCAATCCTGCCACTTACACAGGTGTCTTCTCCGATATTCGTTCACTTTTCGTGGAGATGCCAGAGGCAAAAATTCGTGGCTACAAACCAGGGCGTTTTTCATTCAATGTGAAGGGAGGACGATGCGAAGCATGTGGCGGAAACGGCTACAAAACGATTGTAATGAATTTCCTGCCAGACATTCAGGTGCCTTGCGAAGTGTGTCACGGACAACGATATAATCGTGCTACACTTGAAGTACGTTTCAAGGGGAAGTCCATTGCTGATGTCCTCGATATGACGATTAACGAAGCCGTGGAATTCTTTGAAAATCAACCTAATATTCTCAGTAAAATCAAAGTGCTGCAAGAAGTGGGCTTGGGCTATATCAAGTTGGGACAACCATCCACTACATTGTCGGGTGGCGAAAGTCAGCGCGTGAAATTGTCAGCAGAATTGTCTCGAAGAGACACGGGCCATACTGTATATCTACTGGATGAACCTACCACGGGTTTGCATTTTGCAGATATTCAAGCCTTGCTCAAAGTGCTCCATCGATTGGTGGACAAAGGCAATACGGTGATAGTGATTGAGCACAATTTGGATGTGATAGCAAATTCCGACTATATCATTGACATAGGTCCAGATGGCGGACGAAGAGGCGGAGAACTCATCGTTTGTGGTTCTCCAGAGGAAGTAGCCCGCTCAGGCAAAGGACATACAGCTCCTTTCCTGAAAAAGGAATTGGAAAGAAAATAAAAAGCCTCACCCCCAACCCCTCTCCGAAGGGCGAGGGGAGTAGAATGAAGAATTTTTCACTTCTCACTTTTCACTTCTCACTTTTTATTAATAGCTTTTCCAAATCTTCCATTTCACCATTGAAGAGATTCACATCGACATATCCTTTGATACCATCGATATGTCCTGCATCGGTGTGTTGCCAAAAAGCCCAATCCCCCTTGTATCGAAGCGTGTCCACGTAGTAGTGGGCTATCCAAAAAGGATATTTGTTGAATGTTTCGTCGTTGAGGTAATGGTTTCGGAAACTGTAGGATGCATATAGAATCGGTCTTACTCCATAGTGCTTCTCAACGATATTGAGCCAAGTGAGGACCTCTTCCCTTAATTTGTTTCGGGAATAGCCCGACATCTTGTCCACTTCTGTTTCCACATCGAGTACAGGAGGAAGGTCGCCTTCTTCCAATTGCACCATGCGGCAGAAAAACTCGGCTTGTCTCTTGGCGGAACTTTTTGTGCTGAAGAAATGGTATGCACCGCGGATGATGCCATTTTTTCGGGCTTGAGCAAAGTTTAGGTTGAAATGCATGTCAAACTTATCCGTTCCTTCAGTTGCCTTGATAAAGACGAAGCGGATAGGAGAATCCTGAATCGTGGCATTTCGCAGTTTGTCCCAATTGATTCTATTTTGGTAATGGGAAATGTCGATACCTCTCACAGAACCAGGGGGATACTTTGTTTCCCCATAGAGTGCTTTCCAACGAAAAGAGTAAGGGCCAACAAAAGTCTTATAGAAGAAAAAGATGTAGATAACGATTACAACAACGAGAAGCCCCCACAGGATTTGTGAGGGCATCCGTCGTAGTATTCCGCCGCTATTCTTGCGGCTTTTGCGTCTTTTCTTTGTCTTTTTCTTTGCCACTAATTTACTTCTTCTGCTCGAGTTGGAGCGTGATGGTAGGCTGGTCGCATACCTCTGTTGGGCCAAAGTACTGGATTGGTCCAGGGTAAACGTACTTAGTCTCACGAGCCCATTCGTCACGCTTGCTTGCGAAATACTTGAATGGAGCACCATCCAGTTCCACAAGAGCCTTGCGAATCACTGGCTTCATCTTACCGTTACGACGCTCGAGGTTCATCATCATGGTGATAGGCACACCACCAGCAATCCATTCAGCAGCAGGAGCTGTTGTGTTCTTGATGATGGACATATAGCCAGTCTTGCCATTAGCGATGAGGCGAGAAGCATTGTAACCGAGTGAGTAGCAGTAGTCAGCATCGTAGTTGGATGGAGCAGCGCAACGTCCTTCGTAGCCGAAGAAGTGGTGCTGAGTAGCAAACTTACCTGTATATTTACCGCTCTTCTTCCATCTGTCGAGCTTAGCAGCAACCATAGCACTGAGCAACTTCTCAGTCTCGATGAGGCTCACCTGAACGTTTCCGTGAGGGTCACGGTCGAGAGCAAGCTGACGAGCCACACTGGTAGGGAGAGAGTTGAACACAGCAAGGTTCTCAGGAGAGATGTGCTGCTTCACAAAGTCAATCTGCTGGCTGCGACCCAAGTTCTGTGCTTCGTCAGAAGCCAAAACGTCGTTGAGCTCAGCAATGAGTTTCTTGATTGCAGGGATGAACTCGATGAGACCTTCAGGAATCAGTACAGTACCGAAGTCCTTGCCATCCTCAGCACGCTTTGCAACAGCTGTTGCAATGTAAGTAACAACGTCGTCAAGAGACATAGCCTTAGCCTCCACTTCCTCACTTACGAGGCAGATGTTTGGCTGGCACTGGAGAGCGCACTCGAGAGCGATGTGGCTGGCAGAGCGTCCCATCAACTTGATGAAGTGCCAGTACTTGCGAGCCGAGTTACAGTCGCGCTGGATGTTACCAATGAGTTCGCTATAAGTCTTGCAAGCAGTATCGAAACCGAAAGAAGTCTCAATCTGCTCGTTCTTCAAGTCGCCGTCGATGGTCTTAGGACAGCCAATCACCTGAACACCATAGTTCTTAGCAGCATAGTACTCAGCAAGCACACATGCATTGGTGTTGGAGTCGTCGCCACCAATGATGACGAGAGCCTTGATGTTGAGCTCACGAAGAATTTCGATACCCTTCTCAAATTGGTCTTCTTTTTCGAGCTTGGTACGGCCCGAGCCGATGATGTCGAAACCACCCGTGTTGCGGTATTCATCGATGATGTCGGCAGTGAGTTCCATGTACTTGTGGTCAACAAATCCGCCTGGACCCAGAATGAAACCATAGAGCTTAGAGTCAGGGTTGATGCTCTTGATACCATCGAAAAGACCAGAAATCACATTGTGTCCACCAGGAGCCTGTCCACCCGAAAGGATGACACCGACATTGATAGCAGGAAGCTGTTGAGCCTCGCCTGCCTCGAATTCAATCACAGGCATACCGTAAGTGTTAGGGAACAATGCTTTGATTTCCTCCTGATTGCCAACCGATTGAGTTGGAGCACCTTCTACTGCCTTCACAGGACCGAGCAAAGCCTGAGGGAGCTTTGGCTGATATGCAGCGCGTGCAATCTGCAAATTACTTTTTTCCATTGTTTGTTTTAATATGTAGTGAAGTTTAAACTATAGTCTTTTTACCTTCTTGCACTGAATTATTGTTTTTGAGGGTTCGAACAGTTTGCAAGAGTGGAAAGCCCTTGTTTTGTTTTGCAAATTTACGTGATTTTCTGAGAAACCCAAAATTTTTTAAAGTGGAATATCTCAAATTTCACATTTTTATCATGATTGGATGCAATTATGTAAAAAATGCAAACTTTGTTTTGCTAATGCCCTTGAAGGGATTGATGGAAGCGCTTTTCTTGTTGGAGGAAAATACGACACCAACGGACTGACAGTACGTTACCAGCGGACTCGTAGTACGTTACCAACGGACTGGCAGTCCGTTCCCAAACGTACTGAAGTGAATCCCCTATAGCGTAAGAGTACGTCCCCTATAACGTAAGAGTGGTGAGGCTATAACGTAAGAGTACGTCCCCTATAAAATAGGAGTGGTGATGCTATAGCGTAGGAGTGGTAGTGGAAAGGCTTTCTAATAGAAGATAATATCAGTGATGACTTGTGCGTTGATGTGCTCGTTGAGACGTTTTACAAGTGCCTGGCGACTCATCATAAGGTCCTGTTTTAGAACGGAGGAACGTATCTGTACATAAAGTGTTTGGTTCTTGATGAAGATGTCTCCCGTGTATTTCATGATGCCTTGCCCCATCACCTCACTCCACGAGTTGATAAGGCGGTGCTGATTGAGTGGCGTTTCCAATCCTTCTTCTCGGAGGAAACGCTGTAGGATTTCTGATATATGTTCTGAGTTTGAACGACGCATGAAGAGGTTTACGGATTTAAAGATTTACAATTGACGGATTTAAGATAGACGAAAAACGAAGGACGATAGACATTCCTCACTTTTCACTGTTCACTTCTCCCTAATCTCACCTCCTTTGACGGTGAAGATTTTGAAGTCGCCTTGACTCTTTTCGAGGATGCGATCGAGATTTTCACGGTTGGTATCGGTAATGAATATTTGCCCGAATTCCTCGTCT
>OMTC01000198.1 GCA_900313845.1 uncultured Prevotellaceae bacterium | reverse complement strand
AATTTAAAAACCCTCCTATATTCCCCCCTATAAACTATCCCCCAAACCTCAATTTGCAAATTTTACCTTTTTACCATTTTACCATTTTACCCTTAATGTATTTTCTTCTTGATTCACAACACCTTGTAGAAGTTAAACCCTAAAAGGGCGTGTCACAAAGCAATTCCAAAAATGCCTCAGTTTTCATGTTTTACACCCCATTTTTTGATGTCACATGGTCATTTTTTGAGGGGTACTACCCTAATTTTTGACATCCCTAAGGGCATTTTGGGGGTGCTGACACACATTTTGGGGAACACGGATTGACCAGATTGGGCGGATTTTTTCGGTTCACCAGTAAAACCCTGTGTGTGGATTTGGATAAATCCCATAAATCTGCTGAATCAGCTTAATCATCCCAAAGGGATATGTCTTTATAAAAACAAGTTCCTGCGGAACGATTGAACGGATTGAACTGATTTGAAAGCCCCTTCTGGGCTTGATTGAGTCACACAAAAAGCACCGAAAACACAGATAAAAACGCCTTGTGCGGCGTGTTGGAATGGGAGAAATAAATGTGAATAATACCCATAATTATATCCACAAATCATCTTTTCTGAAACAAGGATTGACCAGATTGGGTGGATTTATTCATTTCAGATTATTTTTGAGTAAGAGATGTTGTTTGTGTGGGAAAAAAGATGTACCTTTGCAATATCAAAACCTGAAACATGTATGGCGCAAGGGAATCAAGTTAAGAATGGAAAGGCTTTTGAATACGCTATCGCCAAGGTGTATTGCGAGCACATCAATCAGCAGGGGGTAAATGCCGTGCTGGTTGAGAATGAGGCGTGTGTGCAGGCGAGAGGGTATTATGAGGAGTGCTAAACAAGAACACAAGATTATGACGGAAATATTTGACTTTCATACAATGCAAATAAATTGGCAGGGGAAACAATACCCTTTCAGGGAAATTGACATGAAGGATAAACCTGATTATGTGCTGGTGAGCGTTGTGGATTTGGAGAGAGTTTTATTGGAAACGAACGATTTCCCTGTTAATAGCAAAGCTGAATGGGTGGATAATAAAATCGCCTACTATTTTGAATCCGAGGAGGATTTACATCAAAGCGATCAAGTTTTACTGAATATAATTTATGAATCATGATACGATATCAGTTTTTTCCACGTTCGAGAGGCGTGACAGAGGAAATCCAAAAAGTTATTGACTGTTTTAAAGCCGTTGATAAGAAAATAGATTCGTCTTGTCATAAATTGCAATCGGACTCTGTTTTGGCAAAAGTAAGGCCATTGCTTGAGAAAGAAGGCTATTGTGTAGAAAAGAGCAAGCGTGAAAAGGAAAAGATCAATGTGCCCGTATTGTTCGGCAATGATAATAAGGTTGACAAATTTTTCAATGCAGATGCTTTAAGCAATGACGGGAGGATTGTGATAGAAGTGGAGGCGGGAAGGGCTACAGAAAATAATCAGTTTTTGAAGGATATTTTTGAGGCTTGCATGATGTTTGATGTCGAGTACCTTGTGCTTGCCGTAAGAAACGAATATCGCACGCACAAGGATTTCGACAAAATTTACCAATTCTTGGAGACGTTGTATATATCGAACAGGTTGCATCTTCCACTGAAAGGAGTTCTATTGATTGGTTATTAACTCAATTTTGACTTCGTCGAGCTAAAGGTTCGCAAGTTGAGCGAAAGGGAAAAGAAAGGAATGGAAAAGCAGTGGAGGCTTTTTTGTCCTCGTTTGAGGAGGCTGGCTATGACGTCAATTTGAAAATGCTGAATGCTCGTGATTACGAAGTGCCAGAGGACAGAGACCGCATTTTCTTCATTGGATTCCGAAAGGATTTGAACATCCATGATTTCAAATACCCCGCTCCTGTGGAACCAAGGCTCACTTTGCGTGATGCAATAGCTGATTTGCAGGATTCTGCCATCCCTGCACGAGCACATAACCACACAAACGGGAAAGCTTGTGCTGTGCCTAATCATGAGTATTATGTAAGTGGCTATTCTTCCATCTTCATGTCTCGCAATCGTGTGCGCAGTTGGGATGAACAAGGCTTCACCGTACAAGCAAGCGGTCGGCAATGTCAGTTGCATCCACAAGCACCGAAGATGCAGAAGATTGATTCTGAGCATCATATCTTTGTGCCAGGGCAAGAGCATCTTTACAGAAGAATGACGGTGCGTGAAGTGGCAAGAATACAAACCTTCCCCGATGATTACCAATTCATTTACGACGATGTGAATGATGGCTATAAGATGATCGGAAACGCTGTGCCTGTTAATCTTGCCTACCATGTTGCCATGCAGATAAGAAGGACATTGGAGGCGCATGGCATCCGATTGGAAGAACGCAGCAAGATAAAGAAAGTTGCTGCTCCACGTGTCCAACAGCTTGACTTTTTCAAGTTGCTGGAACAATATCCCGATGAAATCGTCAATAATTCTATTGTTGCTGAAAGCCAAGATGTTGAATACACATCATTGAGAAAGGACAAGAATGTATTGATTTCTCTGGTGAAGAACGACAACATCGAGCAATACCTTGACCGCACTGCAAAAGTGTATTATACAGGCAAGCGATTCCCTGCAACGGTGGCACTCAACAAACTATACTACTTCATGCCATATGTAAAGGATAAGGGAATACGAGATTTGTACTTGATTAAGATAGCGCGTGTGGGCACTCGCAAGGAAGGTCAACCAGACAATGACCCGAATGATTTCCGTTTGGTGTTTGAGATAGAATTTGTGAAACAGTTGTTTGATGATTACAAGCCTGTTGATTTGAAGATCTGGCATGCGTTTACAGATACGACCCTGAGGGCTGTATTGGCTATGTAATATAAAAGTCCCTCATTTGTAATCTCCCATTTTACACTTTATCTACCTCCATACTTGCA
Organism: uncultured Prevotellaceae bacterium; assembly: GCA_900313845.1. GTDB lineage: Bacteria > Bacteroidota > Bacteroidia > Bacteroidales > Bacteroidaceae > UBA3839. The sequence continues at coordinate 1,432 of OMTC01000198.1, read as the reverse complement.
TACGCCGTGAAGCAATGGGCATTTCACCCATTTTTCGCGGTGTTTTTGGTGGTGGTTTGCTTGGTTTTTTGTATGTGGTTGATTATCATGAATATGATTTTTTGGGGGCATTTTTCTTGATTTTTTCTTGAAAATAAGTACGGTTTTGCTTGGTGTACTCACGCTTCATCGAAACAATAGAAGAGGGCACTTAGCCCTCTTTTTTGGTAAAATGGTAAAATGGTAAAATGGTAAAATTTTTGTTTTTGCAACCACAAAAACAAGACACTTACATTCATTAATATGGACGATATACGATGGATGATGGAAGATGGAAGATGGATGATGGAAGATGAGTCTGTCAACTCTCAACTCTCCACTCTAAACTCTAAACCCTAAACTCTAAACTCTAAACCCTAAACCCTAAACTCTAAACCCTAAACTCTAAACACAAGTGTCCCTCACAAACGAGTTGCATCCTTTGCAATTGTGCAAGATTTGGGGACAATGTTTGCAAAAGTACAAGGATTTCATTTTTTCTTGGATTTTTTTGGTGGTCACTTTTTCTTGACGTAAATTTGCAACAGAAATAACAATTGATAGAAAGACGTATGAAAGAATTGGATTTGCATCTTCATGTCCTGGTCAAGCAGGAAGGGGAACTGACTCCCGAGGAGGTCGAGCTGCTGAATGAAGCACGACGTGCCACTTACCGCAGCTATGCTCCCTACTCTCACTTCTCTGTGGGCGCTGCCGTAGCATTGGCTGATGGCACTATCGTGAGCGGCAGCAATCAGGAGAATGCCGCCTACCCTTCCGGACTTTGTGCTGAACGTACGGCTGTGTTCTATGCCAATTCACAATATCCCGACCAACCCATTCGCCGCATTTGCATTGTGGCACGAGACACAAAGGGAGAGTTCCTGCAACGTCCCATCTCTCCTTGCGGTGCTTGCCGTCAGGTATTGCTTGAAGCTGAGCAACGGGCAGGTGGCGACATCGAAGTTCTTCTTTATGGCACAGAGGGTGTTTACGCCATCAGCAGCGTCAAGGATTTGCTGCCTTTGTGCTTTGAGCTCCCTGGAAGGAAGTGAAAAGTGAAGAGTGAAAAGTGAAAAATCTAAGTTACCGAAGCTATTCCGAATTAGGAATGAGGGGTGAGGAGGTATCCTATAAATCCGTTGAATCTGCTTAATCATCGCGAAGCGGTATGTCTTTATAGAAACAAGTTCCTTCGGAACGATTGAGCGGATGGAGCGGAGATATTTTTAACCACAGATTTATCGGATGAAACGGATTTTTTTAACAACGAATAGAACTAATGAAACGAATCTTTATTTCTTTTCAATGCCGCGGGACGGCAACGAAGGGAAACGAATGGCGGGCGTTCTGCATTCGGAGAAATCAGCAGGATTTCATTCGTCGGGCTTGCCCATTAAAAACGATTCGCCAC
>OMTC01000414.1 GCA_900313845.1 uncultured Prevotellaceae bacterium | reverse complement strand
TAGCTCATTGCGTTCTTGGACGAGCCAAGCGGCATAGCCGAGCGGGCCGAGATAGTCATGACCATCATCACTGCCAGGATCATCAAATGCTTCGTGCTCACGATCATTTTCTTCATATCTTAATCTCCTATTCTTTAAAATGAGACATTAATTTCTTTTTCTCGGTGCAAAGTTCGGAACTTTTGGCGAGGTTTACAAAGGAAAAATCATAATCTAGAGGGGATCTTTCCCTATTTGTGAGTAGGGAAATCTCCTCATATCAATTTTTATTCGTACCTTTGCACCCGTTATGGTACAGCAAATAGAAATAACCCTGAAGCCGAAACATCGCGGCTTCCATTTGGTGACGAGCGAGATACTGAGCCAGTTGCCGAAACTGCCGAAGACGGGCATCGTGAACATCTTCACGAAGCACACCAGTTGCGGACTGAGCATCAACGAGAATTGCGACCCTGATGTTCGTGTGGATATGGAAACCATTTTCAACCGTCTCGTGCCTGAAATGACGAACGAGCGAGAGGAGAGTGATGCTTGCATCAACTCTTCCGAGCGAGGAGGAATTCGACAAAGTCAAAACCGTCCTGAGTATGAACATACACTGGAAGGTGCTGACGATATGCCAGCCCATGCAAAGTCCACTTTGAGCGGTGTTAGCATCACCATCCCCATCACCGATGGCCGCCTGAACCTCGGCACCTGGCAGGGCATCTACTTTTGCGAGTTCCGCAATTACGGCGGCGCAAGAGAGTTGGTTGTAACAATTATAGGAGAATAATATGGCAAAGCTGATTCTTGCTACCCAAAAGGAAGAAATTGCTACCCGAAAGAGTAAAAGTACTACCCAAAATCCGCTAACGACTACCCAAAACCGCTACACTTCCAGTGTATTTTTACTGAATCACGCTAGAAATCCGAAGAAAACTGCACAAAAATTTGGAATAAATGGCGAAAAGTTGTAAATTTGCGCCCAAAAAGGTGGCGAAAAGTTGCAAGATTGAGTAAAAATAACCTGCGAAAAGTTGTAAAACCGTCCCCTTTAGACATCGAATAACGTAGAAAGTATGCTAAGAAGAAAAGTATTGCCACAGATAGAGGAATGGTATCAGGGGGGATGCCGGAAAGCCCTTTTGCTCACAGGTGCCAGACAGGTTGGCAAAACCACAGCAGTACGTGAGTTTGCAAAGTCGCATTACACGCACTTTGTGGAAGTGAACTTTGTGAAGCGCCCGATAGCACAGCAGGCTTTTGACGGCGACCTTGACACCAAGACAATTATCACCAACCTGTCGGCTATGGGTTACGGACCGTTTGTCGAGGGCAAGACACTTGTTTTCCTTGATGAGATCCAGGAGTGTCCTAACGCCCGTACTGCCATTAAGTTTCTCGTTGAAGATCATACCTATGATTATATTGAGTCAGGTTCCTTGTTGGGTATCAATTATAAGCCTGTACCTTCCTATCCTGTAGGATATGAGGAGGAAATTGCCATGTTCCCCTTCGACTTTGAGGAATTCCTATGGGCAAACGGCGTATCAGAACAAGTCTTCGACGTATTGAGAGAGTCTTATCGGAATGAGACACCCGTACCAGATTTCATCCATCAGCAGATGAGCCAGTATTACCGCCAATTCCTTGCAGTTGGAGGCATGCCAGAAGCCGTTCAGGCATTCGTTGACACTCCTGATTTCCGGACTGTCGAAAAAGTACACCGTTCCATCCTGACAACTTATCGGGCTGACATCACCCAATATGCAGGTAAGGATCAGGTGCTGGTGAAGCGTGTCTTCGATGCCATCCCATCGGAACTGGCCAAGGAGGACAAACGGTTTATTCTGGCAGACCTCGAAAAGGGAGCTTCACGTCGCAAGTATGAAGATCCCACGCAATGGCTCATTGATGCCGGGATAGCGTATTATTCCTTCAACACGTCGGCATTTGAGCTTCCCTTTGAAGCCACGGAAAACCGCAAGCTGTACAAGTTGTATATGGTGGATACCGGGCTGCTTGGCAGCATCCTGCTGAAGGGCATCCAGTTTCAGGTGTTGAACGGTGACATCAGTGTCAACGAGGGCGCGCTGACGGAGAATTATGTGGCTTGTGCCTTGTCTGCCAAGGGAATCTCCCTGCACTACTATGACAAGAACAGCAAGCAGGAACTCGATTTCATCATT
>OMTC01000418.1 GCA_900313845.1 uncultured Prevotellaceae bacterium | reverse complement strand
AGAAAAATGGTCAAGTTCTTTTTGAAAAGAGTGCTTCAGCAGAAGGTGGACAGCAGGAATGCCGTTGCGAAGAACTTGATTTCCACATGGTTTATGAATTTGCCACCACCGCTCCGCTCGAGGAGATAGAGTTTATCAACGAGGCGAGAGTCCTCAACGAAAATGCCGCAGCTCAGGCTCTCAAGGGGTGCTATGGGCATGAGTTGGGGAAAACACTGAGTCGTCCGCTTGGCAAAGGAATTATGGGCGAGAGCATCTTTTCCCATATCATCAGTACCACCGCATCGGCTTGCGATGCACGTATGGCGGGTGCTGCGATTCCTGTGATGAGTAATTCGGGCAGTGGCAACCAAGGCATTTGTGCCACTCTGCCAGTCGTGGTGTTTGGTAAAGAAAACCATAACACAGAGGAAGAGCTCACTCGCGCTTTGATGCTCAGTCATCTCACCGCCATTTACATGAAACAAAGTTTGGGTGTGCTGTCTGCCTTGTGTGGTTGCGTCGTAGCTTCTACGGGCAGTAGTGTGGGTATCACCTATCTGATGGGAGGCGGTTATGAACAGTTATGTGCTTCTGTGAAAAACATGGTGGCAAACTTGACGGGTATGATTTGCGATGGTGCCAAGCCATCGTGTGCGCTGAAACTTGCCAGTGGCGTATCTACTGCTGTGCTTTCTTCTTTGCTCGCTATTCAGAAGAAGTGTGTGACAAATGTGGAGGGAATCATTGACGAGGATGTGGATAAGAGTATTCACAACCTCACTCGAATTGGGCACGACGCTATGGATGAAACCGACCGTTGTGTTCTTGAAATCATGACCAATAAATGAGAAAAGCTGTTATCGTACATGAAATAAAGGACTATCTGATTATCACTTTCGGATTGTTCCTTTACGCCTTTGGTTGGGTGGCATTCCTCTTGCCTTACGGTATTGCCTGTGGAGGACTGACGGGTATCTCCGCCATTGTCTATTATCTCACGAATCTGGAAATGCAGGTCACTTATTTCACTGTGAATTTTGTGTTGGTGCTTTTTGCCATACGCATTCTTGGATTGAAGTTCTGCATCAAGACGATTTTTGGATTCTCCGTCCTTTCCGTCATCTTGTGGGCATTGCAAATCCTGTTCAAGATGGACAATGGCGAACTCCCCATGATTATCGGTGATGGTCAGGGCTTCATGGCTTGTGTGTTGGGCGGCACTTTTTGTGGTGTGGGATTGGGCATCGTCTTTATGCATCAGGGTTCGACGGGAGGAACCGATATCATTGCTGCCATCGTGAACAAGTACAAGTCGATGTCGATGGGACGTGTGATTCTCTATTGCGACATCGTCATCATCCTTTCGCTTTATTTCTTTTTCCACGACTGGAAACGAGTGGTGTTTGGTTTCACCACCATGTTTTTCATGTCGTTCTTCATCGATTATATCATGAACTATTTCCATCAGTCGGTGCAGTTCTTGATTATCTCGAAGAAGGACGAACTCTTGAAGCGTGCGCTGTTGAAAGAACTCAACCGAGGTGTCACGGTCGTTCCCGTGCAGGGAGGCTATAGTGGTACTCCTATGAATATGCTGTTGTTGGTCTGCATGCAGCGAGAAGCCGTGAAGGTGTTTCGACTCATCCAACTGATTGATCCATCTGCTTTTATTTCGCAAACGAAGGCATCGGGTGTGTTTGGCGAAGGCTTCGACATCATCAAGGAGAAAGCCTATAAAATGCCAAAGGATGCCGTCAAGTCTGAAAACGAGGAACAAAACAACTTGTATGTTCCTCGGGAAAAGTAATTGCTATTGATTTTTATAGTTTTTCGATGAAACGATTGAGCCTGTTCAATGCTTCTACCAGCACTGCATTTGGACAGGCAAGATTGATGCGCATAAAGCCTTCGCCTGCTGCTCCATACATCGTTCCTGCATTCAGATAGACCTTCGCCTTTTCCATGAGTGTTTCTTCCAAAATTGCCGAATTCATCGAGAGTTTTTGGCAAATGCTGGAGCAATCCACCCATGCTAAATAAGTGCCTTCGAGCGGAGTGATTGGCAATGAAATCATTTGTTTCAACGTCTCGAAATTCTTCCAAATATAAGGATTCAGTTCTTCAATCCAATCTTCGCTTTCGTTATAGGCAGCAATGGTTGCCACCAC
>OMTC01000426.1 GCA_900313845.1 uncultured Prevotellaceae bacterium | reverse complement strand
CGACATCATCGACGGCTTTTTAGCCCGCAAATTCAAGTGTGCCACAAAGGCGGGGGCATTACTGGATAGCCTGGCAGACATCTGCTTTGTTGGGTGCTGTGCCTGGAAACTATTGCCTTTGCTATCCTTGCCACAATGGCTGTGGATATGGGCGGGAATCATCGTCGTGACGAAGATCGCGAATCAAATATTGGCACTCGTCATGTATGGAGAATGCTGCTTCCTTCATACCCTTGCAAATAAAGTTACAGGATTCCTGCTCTTCGTCACTGTCCCAATAACCTTCCAGTCAATCATTCCAATCTCAATCACAGCCGTTATCGCGACGTTTGCTGCAATTGAGGAGGAACATCTCATTCGATTAAAAAGATAAAACAATAAAAAGATTACGACTTGGGGCTACGCTCCACTTCATTATAGCTCTTCAAGTAGAAGATTACTTATCCCTACAGCACTTTAGTGAAAACGATAGCATCATGATTTCTGATCCAAAGAGGGAGTTGGCCTGAACGCTGATAACCAGACTTCTGGAAAAGTGAGATGGCAGAAGGATTGTCTACAGATACAAAAGCATATAGAATTCTAATCTGGAGGTGGAGACGTGCATAATCAGAAAGAAGGCAAAGTGCTTCCTGGGCATAACCTTTCCCTTGAGCTTCGAGCACAAGTACAATACCAACCTCTGCGCGGAGGTGAAGAGCATCGTAGTCCTGAAGATCCACAAAACCAACAGCAACACCTTCCGTTGTCTCAATAACTAGCCTGAGCTGTTTGTCCTGGTGAATATCATTAGAGGACTTCAAAATAAACTGACGCAGAGCATAACGTGAATATGGAACCGTGCTGACGCCACTGGTCCATAGCTGGGTATCGTTCTCAATCAGATACATTAAGTCCAAATCCTCAGGTTCTACAGCACGGAGCAGTATTCGTGATGAACGCAAAAGCATAGACATAAGCATCAAATTATTTTCACCTCACTGGAACGAATGATGACACCCGACTTCTTTGAGATCGTCTCCAATGAATATCGAGGTTCATTGGTTTGTTGGCAAAGGGTTTCAAGCATTTCGCAGACTGAAGTGTTATCGAAATCAAATTGGATATATTTTACTTCTGGATAACGAGGAGGGCAATGCAAAGCAATTCTTATGCGGGTAACCATACGAATCCAAAGATCAATGAATGCACGCACATAGACAGCCAAACGTATCAACAAGCCTAAAACGTGGTAACGGGAGCTGAAATGTTTGTTGAAAAAGATGAGCATAGCATTATAAAATACATGTACATAGCGATAGCTACTTTTCTCGGTACTCTCACCTTTATAATGCAAAATAAGAAGAGGAAGGTAGTAATTCTTCCATCCCCCCTGCAGTAAGCGATAGCTGAGGTCAATGTCTTCACCATACATGAAGAAGTCCTCATCGAGCAGACCAACTTGATTCAATGCCTTGCGACGTATCATATTGAATGCTCCTGAAATGACTTCTATCGGATTTGCCTCCCCAGAATCCAAATAGCGCATATAATAACGGCCGAAACGACGACTATAAGGGAAGAGGGAACCAAGACCTGTCATCTTGCAGAAGCTAACAAAAGGAGTAGGAATGCTACGACGGCTTTCTGGAGCAAAAGATCCATCAGGATGAAGCATGCGAACTCCCGTTGCCCCTACGTCAGGATGACTGTCAAGGAAATCAATACAACCACGCAAGGTATTTTCTGCTACAATGGTATCAGGGTTGAGAAGCAAGACGTACTCCGAATCACTCTGACAAATAGCTTGATTGTTCGCACGAGAAAATCCAACGTTCTCCTTATTATCTATATAATGAACCTCAGGGAATCTGGCAGATAGATAATTTACACTGTCGTCAGTAGATGCATTGTCAACCACCCATACGTCAGCATCAATCCCAAGAATAGCTCGCTGAACGGACTTCAGACATTGCTCAAGGTAATATCGAACGTTATAACTTACAATGACGACACTCAGTTTGTTCATATATCTGTCAGTTATTTGCTTTGCATCAGTCGTTAGTTGGTAACACGCAAAGCATCATCAAGGCTACGGCACCAATGGCT
>OMTC01000419.1 GCA_900313845.1 uncultured Prevotellaceae bacterium | reverse complement strand
ATTCAGAATCTTTACGAGCATCATGTACTTCATTCCCTTGCCATTGCAAAAATCATTCAGTTTCGTGCAGGCTCTCGCATTCTCGACTTGGGTTGTGGCGGTGGTTTTCCAGGGATTCCACTGGCTATTATGTTTCCCGCTGTGCATTTCCATTTGGTCGATAGCATCGGCAAGAAAGTAAAAGTGGCTCAAGCAGTTGCAGAGGCAATCAAGCTTCAGAACGTTGAATTCACGCATGCTCGCGGAGAAGACATCAAGGAGAAAAACTATGATTTTGTGGTGTCGCGTGCTGTCATGCCTTTGGTTGACTTGATGAAATGCGTGAGAAAGAATATTCAGAAGGAACAGCACAACGCGCTTCCCAATGGTATCATTGCGCTGAAAGGTGGAGAGCTCGACAGAGAAATGGCATCCATGCGCAACATCTGCACCACTTGGGACATCTCCGATTATTTCTCTGAAGAGTATTTTGAGACAAAAAAAATTGTTCACGTTATCGTAAAAGCCTAAAACATGCTACAAATAAAACTGTTCACCGTCAATCCCATTCAGGAAAATACATACGTCGTAAGCGATGAAACGAAAGAAGCCGTTATCATCGATTGTGGCTGTTTTACTGAGCGTGAATGGAAAACAGTGAAAGATTATATCGAGGACCAACACTTGCGTCCTGTTCATCTACTCAACACCCATTTGCATTTCGACCACTGTTTGGGAAATCGTTTTGCCGTCCGCGACTATCATCTGCTTGCAGAAGCAGCCATGGCAGACTACGACCTTTATAGTGGAATGCAAGCTCAAGCGGCAATGTTCATGGGCAATTATTATGCATCGCATATCGACACTGATTTCACGGCACAATTAGCACCTGCCTTGAAAGAGGGAGACGCAATTCATTTTGGTTCCCATACACTCACAGTCATTGCCACTCCAGGCCACACACCAGGAGGTATTTGCTTCTATTGTCAAGCGGAAAACGTACTTTTCTCTGGCGACTCCCTCTTCTCTGGAAGCATTGGTAGAACGGATTTGCCTGGAGGCAGTTTCCGGGACCTCATCACTTCCATTTCCTCCAAACTCCTCACACTACCCCCTTCCACAACCGTTTATACAGGACATGGTCCTGCCACTACCATTGATGATGAAATAAAATGCAACCCATACTTATAATCTGAAAGGTAGGTTTTAACTCTAAACTCATCACTCTTTAACTCATTATGTTGACTCAAAAAGACCTACAGCCCATCAAGCAACGCTACGGAATTGTTGGTAATTCCAGCGGTTTGAATAGAGCACTCGACATAGCCATTCAAGTGGCACCTACCGACCTATCCGTCCTCATTGAGGGTGAGAACGGTGTGGGTAAGGAAGCCATACCTCGCATTATTCACGACAACTCTTCACGAAAGCACCAGAAATACTTTGCCATCAACTGTGGTTCCATTCCTGAAGGCACGATTGATTCCGAACTTTTCGGACATGAGAAAGGAGCTTTCACGGGTGCCATCGGTGAGCATGAGGGTTATTTCGGTGCTGCCAACAAAGGCACGCTTTTTCTTGATGAAGTGGGTGAATTGCCATTATCCACTCAAGTGCGCCTTCTGCGTGTCCTCGAGACAGGTGAATACCTCCGCGTGGGTTCGAATGAAGTGCGTAAGACGGATGTGCGCATCATCGCTGCCACCAATGTAAAAATGAAGAAGGCTATCAGTGAGGGACGTTTCCGCGAGGACCTCTATTTCCGCCTTGCCACCATTCCTATCTCCGTACCTCCATTGCGTGACCGAGGTGACGACATTGTGCTCCTTTTCCGTAAGTTTGCTCGCGACATTGCTGAGAAATATCGACTCGAACCTATTTATCTCACTGAGGATGCCAAGCAATTGCTGATGCTTTACAAATGGCCCAATTGAAGAACCTCACCGAGCAGCTTAGTATCATTTCTCCTCAGCGGGAAATCAATGCTGAAATGCTGAAAGAAGTAGGCATCACTGATGATAGCGACGCACAAGGTGGACTGGTGCTGTTGCGCGATACGAAAACTACGCAGCATACTTACGAGAACGAGCGCGAAATGTTGCTACAGCAACTCTTCAACCTAAGTAAAGAAATTCAGGAATTGAAGGAAATGGTGAATAAATCCAACAATTTCAATGCACAAGCTGCCAATTACAATCCTCAAATTCCGAATATCAAACAGCAGCCAACCAACTACAATCCTGTGCCAAGCATCACTGACGATGCTGAAATTGTGAATGCTGAGGAATACGTGGAGGAACAGCCCATGTCTATCAAGGACATTCATTACCAAAGCATACTCGATGCACTGAAGCGCAACCACTTCAACCGTAAGAAAGCCGCACAGGAACTGGGCATCAGTGAGCGCACCATCTATCGTAAACTGAAAGAAAACGGCTATAAGAAAGAATGATGAAAAAAGCAATTCAATACATCTCTTCGTCTATCCTCTTGTCGCTGTGCACCATCTTCATAGCGTGCTCCATTAGTTATTCCTTCAATGGTTCGAGCATCAACTACAACGAAGTGAAAACCATCAACATCGACAAGTTTCCTATTCGTAGTGCTTACGTATGGGCACCTATGGAGGCTATGTTCTACAACACACTCGCCGATGCCTACAGCAACAAGACGAAACTCCAGATTCAGAAACGAAATGGCGATTTGCAACTTTCAGGTGAAATCACCGAATATTCCCAAATCAACAAATCCGTTTCTGCACAGGGCTATTCCAATCAGACACAGTTGAAAATCACTGTCAATGTGCGCTTTGTCAACACGAAGAATCGCACACAGGATTTTGAGAAGCAGTTCTCGGGCACTGCCGAATACGATTCATCACGCCAACTCGCTGATGTGCAAGAAGAATTAGTTCAGCAAATCATCGACGACCTTGTTGACCAAATCTTCAACGCCACCGTAGCAAACTGGTAAGAGAGATATACCGCGACAAATCAATTCAATTGACAATATATTTCTATGAACGCTATTTCAACTCCCAATGCTCCAGCAGCCATTGGTCCTTACAGCCAAGCCATCGTTGCAGGCAACACCGTTTATGTCAGTGGACAACTTCCTATCGACCCATCTACGGGAGAATTCAAGGAAGGATGCATTCGTTGCAAGACTCGTCAGTCTCTTCTCAACATTAAGAATATCCTTGCTGCTGAAGGTCTGACAATGAAAAACGTGGTGAAAGTAACTGTTCTTCTCACCGACATCAACGATTTTGCAGCAGTAAACGAAGTGTACGCAGATTTCTTCGAAGCGCCATTTCCTGCTCGCTCTGCCTTTGCCGTAGCAGCACTTCCTAAGGGCGCACCCATTGAAATCGAAGCCATCGCCGTGAAATAATAAACAACTTTTCAGTCCTCATTCCACTCCCCTCGCCTTTTGGAGAGGGGTCTGGGGTGAGGCTTTTATTCTTCATTTTAAATGTACTTCCCTCCCGAATGGCACGAGCAGGAATTCGTGCAACTCACGTGGCCTCACGAGCAGACTGATTGGGCACCCATCCTTGATGAGGTGTACGATTGCTTTATCAAGATGGCACTCGAAATCAGCAAGCGAGAAAACTTACTTATAAGTTTTCTGAAAAGGAATTGGATAGAATCACCATTCTTCCATGTCAGAACAATGACACTTGGGCACGCGACCACGCCTTTCTTTCATGCCTTGGCATTGAGGCTGGTACCTCCAAGCGATACCTGCTCGATTATCAATTCAATGGATGGGGAATGAAGTTTGCCGCTAACCTCGACAATCAAATAAACAAACATCTATATCCATCTTTTAATCAAGAAGATAACATCTATGTCAATCATCTTGATTTTGTGCTTGAAGGTGGTAGCATAGAGAGTGACGGAAAAGGCACTTTGCTCACCACTTCCTCCTGTCTTTTGGCTCCCAATCGTAACGATTCAATGACTCGTCACGAAATAGAGAAGCGTATCCTACACGATCTACAAGCCAAGCAACTTCTTTGGCTCGATGATGGTTATTTGGCAGGTGATGACACAGACGGACATATCGACACTTTGGCTCGACTTTGCCCTAACGACACCATTGCATACGTGAGTTGCTCCGACACTTCCGATGAGCATTACGAAGCCTTAAAACGAATGGAAAAGCAACTGAAATCATTCCGCACCATCGAAGGCAATCCTTTCCGACTCGTTTCCCTCCCTATGGCTCCAGCACTTTTCGAAGAATCTGAAGATTCCTCATCTGCTCATCCTTCAAAGAAACAGCGTTTGCCTTCCACTTATGCTAATTTCCTGATTATCAACAATGCTGTGCTCTACCCTACTTATGGCAATGCCGCTTTAGACAAAGAAGCAGGAGAACGTATTCGTCAATGCTTTACAGGTCGAGAAATTGTTGGTATCGATTGCCGTGTCTTGGTTCGCCAACATGGTTCCCTCCATTGTTGCACCATGCAATATCC
>OMTC01000421.1 GCA_900313845.1 uncultured Prevotellaceae bacterium | reverse complement strand
ATGGAATATCGTGGCATTTATCTCACCACAGGACAACAAATCTTCCACTTCGGTCCCGTGCAAGGCACGAACAACATCGGCGAGTTTCTTGCCATCGTTCATGCGCTCGCACTGCTGAAGAAGAAGAATTCTGCCATTCCCATCTATAGCGACAGTCGAACAGCACAAATCTGGGTGCAGAAGAAGAAATGCAAAACCACCCTTCCTCACACTCCCCAAAACGAACCGCTGTACCAACTGATTGCTCGCGCTGAAGCTTGGCTCCAAAACAACACTTACTCCAATCCCATCATCAAGTGGGATACAGACAAATGGGGTGAAATACCCGCAGACTTCGGAAGGAAATGAATTAAATTAAAAAGTAAAAATTAAAAATTAAAAGGTCGATGCTTTGGGGCATTTTTACTTTTTAATTTTTAATTTTTAATTTACTAACATGAAAGAGTTTTTCAACGTGATGGGCAAATACTTTGCCCCCTATAAAGGTTTTATTGCAGCAACATTAGGACTCAATCTCTTATCTGCGTTGCTGAACGTGTGTTCTTTCGTAGTGCTGATTCCTATTCTGAATATCCTTTTCCAAATTGAGCATGCACATTATGATTACATTCCTTTTAGCACTGCTGAATTTGGAGATTTGAAAGACGTCACCATCAATAATCTTTATTACGGTTCCCAACAACTCATTGCCTCTTATGGTCCGTCCACCACGATGCTCATTCTCGGTGGAGGATTGGCTCTGATGACTTTACTGAAAACCTCTTGCTATTTCGGCGGTTCTGCCACACTCATACCTATCAAGACGGGTGTTGTGCGAGACATACGCAACAACATCTATCGTAAAATCCTCGACCTTCCTTTATCTTTCTTTTCTGAGGAGCGCAAAGGTGACATCCTGGCTCGCGTCAGCACCGATGTGAACGAAGTGGATTCCTCCATCGGCTCTTCGCTCGATGCCATCATCAAGAACCCCATCCTCATCATTGTTTATCTCTCCGTCATGATTGGAGTGAGTTGGCAACTCACCCTTTTCACCCTCCTTGTCGTACCATTAATGGCTTTCGGCATCGGACGCATCGGCAAATCGCTCAAGAAGAATTCCCTCTATGCGCAATCGAAATGGAGCGACGGACTGAGTCAGATTGAGGAAACTCTCGGCGGGCTCCGCATCATCAAGGCTTTCATTGCCGAGAAGAAGATGGAAGACCGTTTCGTGAAAGTGAACAACGAGTTCCGCAACGCTTCGATGAAGGTGAACATCCGCCACAGTGCTGCTCACCCAGTGAGCGAATTTCTTGGCACTGTGATGATTGTGATTGTCCTTTGGTTTGGTGGCTACCTCATCTTCTCGGGCAATTCACCTATCGATGCCAGCACCTTCATCTTCTATCTCACCATCCTCTACTCCACCCTTCAGCCGCTGAAGGAAATCTCGAAGGCTGGCTACAGCATCCAAAAGGGTATGGCATCCATGGAGCGTATCAACAAGATTCTTGGGGCTGAAAACACCATTCTCGAAATCGAGCATCCAAAACATGTGGAAGGTCTTCACCAAGGAATCGAACTGCGCCACGTGTATTTCTCTTATAACAGTTCACGAGAAATACTTCACGACATCAATCTCACGGTGGAAAAAGGACGCACCATCGCACTCGTTGGTCAGTCGGGTTCGGGAAAATCCACGCTTGTCGATCTCATTCCTCGTTACCACGACATCCAACAAGGAGAAATTCTCATTGATGGAGAAAACATCAAAAACCTCAGTATCAATTCTCTTCGTTCACTGATTGGCAATGTGAACCAAGAGGCTATTCTCTTCAACGATACGATTTTCAACAACATTGCTTTTGGCAAGGACAATGCCACCCAAGAAGAAGTGGAAGCAGCGGCAAAGATTGCCAATGCGCACGATTTCATCATGGAAATGGAGAAGGGCTATCAAACGAATATCGGTGACCGTGGTGGTCGCCTTTCGGGTGGTCAACGTCAGCGCATTTCCATTGCCCGTGCCATCTTGAAGAACCCTCCAATTCTGATTCTTGACGAAGCCACTTCGGCACTCGACACTGAATCGGAACGTCTCGTGCAGGACGCTTTGGAACGACTGATGAAATCGCG
>OMTC01000424.1 GCA_900313845.1 uncultured Prevotellaceae bacterium | reverse complement strand
ATAGCCATCACCACCTGGATAAACAGAAAAGATACCTGCTTCACTCCCGACATTCAGTTTTTTCTGATTCTTCTTCAAACTATGCACGTGTGAGAAATTCACCTTCACGGAAGTGCCGTAGCGTCCACCCAATGCCGTCTTACGCTTAAAGGTGTAACCAAATTCCGCTTGATAAGCCCATTCTCCCATTGGCTGAGTGGCGTATGGATAAAGGGCAGCCAATGCGTAGGTATGCTCCATGGTGAAGGCAGGCAGATGGTTGATGAAGGATGAAGTACCATTCATCGTACGCTCACTGCGAAACGACATGTTATCGCTTCGCTTGGCTTGCAGCAGGAGACTCATGCCTTGCTTCGAATACGAACCCGAGAGCATTGCCACGTAACCCTTGCGATAGATATACTCGTTGTCGAAAGAAGGGTCTTGCGTCTTCTGAGCATACTCCGCCAAAAGGTTGACATTGCCCTTCTGGAAACGCGCCCTCACGTCGAAGGCATTCGTGTTTTCGGGAAGATTCAATTTGTAAGTAGGAGTGACCATCACCTCGTCATCTTTCTTCTCATGCTTGTTCACGAACGAAGCACCGAGTGTGACGTATGTTCCACTTTCCGACATCGCTTTCGACCACTGGTCGAGACTCAGTTCCAAGTCCGCACCACTCACCAAAGCCTTGTTATGATGCCAATAGCGACGTTGCTTACCCGTGAGTGCCTTCAACTGCACACCCTTCACAGGACGCAAAACCAATCGTCCACCTCGCAACGAGTTATCGATGCCAAGGCTACGTTCTTCGTAGGTACGAAGAATGAAACCCGACCCAAACTGCTCATAATAATCGCCAAGCGTGAGTTCCGCCCATTTGTACTTTCCTTTCACATAAAAATAAGGAACGCCCCATCCTTTGAGGTCCTTCTCAAAGCCTGGCAATGGATGTTCCAGAAACTCGAAACGGGCACCTGCATCCACATACTCGCTCTGAGCATTCACCTCAGCATACGTGTTGGTCAATGCCCACTCATCATAATCCTTGGCACCAATCTTTTCGTCTTTCTGCGGAATGAGAATATCACTCTGAATGCTTCCGCTCACATGGATGGGATAATCGCCACTTTTCTCTGAATTGACAACAGATACAGCGTCATCACCACCCGTCTGTGCAACCGCAACGCTTGCTATAAACAACGATGCAGAAACCAATAAAAATCGTCTATTTTTCACTTTTCACTCTTCAAGGCACTTCGTGCTAGTTTCAATGCACTTCGTGCTGGTTTCAGGTTCCAAGGCACTTCGTGCTGGTTTCAAGTTTCAAGATTCAAGTTTCAAGTATCAAGAAATCCTTTAAATCCTTGATACTACTCCCCTCGCCCTTTGGAGAGGGGTTTGGGGTGAGGCCTTTCACTTTTTTACAAGTTCTCTTACCTTCTCAATCAATTCCTGCTCGGCTCCGTCGGTATAGCCATTGTGCTTATAGACAATCTTGCCAGCACCATCCACAATCAGCGTGTAAGGAATCATCTGAATGCCGAGTGCTTTGCAGAAATCGCTGTTAGGGTCAAGGAGCACATCGTAAGGCCAGCCTTTGGAATCCACCATCGGTTTCACCTTATTGATGTTTTGTGCCTGGTCGATAGAAACAGCAATGAGGCGAACACCCGTTTCCTCCACCCAGTCCTCATACTCGTCCTTGATGGCATCGAGCTCACGATTGCATGGCTTACACCATGTGGCAAAAAAGTCTATAATGATAGGCTTTCCGTTGTTGGAAAGGGTATCAGTCTTCACTTCTTTTCCATCCATACTGCGAAGCACCACCGATGGAAGCTGTGCATAACTGGTTTGTACTGAAAGAACAAAAAGCATCAAAAGCAATTTGATGAAAGGGGTAAAAGAGTTCATTTCAAAAAAAAGTTTGTACCAATTGATAAAGAATAAAATGAATGTTTGTAATACTTGATAGCAAGATTGTCCGCTGAAGCATGAATAGTAGTTTCATATTGTTTTCTCCGACAATCTTAAAAATCGTTGCAAAATTAGCGAAAAAACTTCTAAACAGCAATGAATAGTGCATAAAAAGTGAATAGCGGCAACTTATTAGTAACAATTA
>OMTC01000427.1 GCA_900313845.1 uncultured Prevotellaceae bacterium | reverse complement strand
CCATCGGTTACAATCAGGTCGGGTAGGGGAGTGCCCTCCTCGATCATGCGGCTATAGCGGCGGCGCACCACCTCCTGCATGGAAGCATAGTCGTCGGGGCCTACGACGGTCTTGATATTGTACTTCCGATAGTCCTTTTTTGAGGGCTTCATGCCCTTGAAAACCACGCATCCGGCAACGGCATCGGTGCCCGAAATATTACTGTTGTCGAAGCATTCTATCTGGTAGGGGAGCTTCGGCAGATGCAGCTTCTCCTGCAGCTCCTTCATGAGGCGTGTCTGCTTCTGCTCGGGATTCAGTTTCTCGGCTTGTTTCAGGCGGTCGAACTTGTACTGTTTTCCATTCATTTCCGACAGATCCAGCAGGTGTTTTTTATCGCCTCGCTGGGGCGTGAACCACTCTGCATCGGGCAGTTTCCACGACATTTCGAAGGGCACAATCACCTCTTTTGCTGTTGAATGGAAGCGCTCACGAATCTCCGGAATAGCCGTCAGCAGGAGCTCTTCATCGCTTTCATCGAGCTTGCGCTTGTATTCATAAGTGAAACTCTGATTGATGGTGCCGTTCTTCACGTGGATGTAGTTGATGAAGGCGTTTTTGTTGCTGTCGTCATCGGTGATGGTGAAGACATCTACGTCTTGAATGGTCTGGCTCACAACTTCGCTTTTTGAACAGAAATTCTCAAGCAATAGGTACTGCTGTTTCAGCTCTTCAGCTTCCTCAAAACGCAGTTCTGATGCCATTTTCTGCATCTCCTCGAAGAGCATTTTCTGCACTTCGCGGGTGTTTCCTTTTAAGATTTCGCGTGCCTGAGCAATGGCTTGCTGATACTCTTCGTACGACTGCTTGCCGATGCATGGTGCCTTACAGTTATGGATATGGTATTCCAGGCACGGCTTGTACTTGCCTAGTTCGATGCCTTCCTTCGTGATCGGGAAGCGACAGGTGCGAGGTTTGTAGACTTTATGAATGATGTCGAGGATGCCATACATCGCTGAAATCTGCGAATAAGGACCGAAATAAGTGCCGAATTTCTTGTTGATGGTGCGGGTTTTGAAGATGCGCGGCAGGAACTCCTTCGTTACACAGATGCTAGGATAGGTCTTTCCGTCCTTCAAGAGGACGTTGTAACGTGGGTTATATTTCTTGATGAGGCTGTTTTCAAGCAGCAAGGCATCCTCTTCGGTGTTCACAACTGTATAGCTGATGTCCCACACCTTGCTCACAAGAACTTTGGTTTTAAAGCGGTCAACCTCAAGTAAGACGAGACCCTCGACTTGAGGTTCTTCGCCTTACCCACATAGATAATGGTGTGCTCGTCATCGTAGAATTGGTAGCTGCCAGGCTTGTCTGGTAACCGCTGCACAATGCTTTTCAGATGTGCTAACCGCTTCTCGTTTTCTTCCTTTGTCATCGCCTAACTAGTTGTTGAACAGTGGTTTTGATGAAAGTTGTTTCACGTGAAACAGCGTAAATGCTGCTCAGGTGAAACAACTGTCATCCGTGTCTTGTCTCTTTGTGTTTAGACTTGCAGCAGAGATGTCACTTCTACGTCATCGTCGAAGGCGTCGCGACCATTTAGACCCTCGTTGACAAGTTCAATGAGGAAGTTCACGTAGATCTTCTTTGGGTTGAACTTTTTCACCAGATCGCATGCTGCTTTCATGGTTCCACCAGTTGCAAGTAGGTCGTCGTGCAGGAGGACGATGTCGTTTTCGTTAATGGCATCCTTGTGAATCTCGATGGTGTCGATGCCATACTCTTTTGCATAACTCTGTTGAACGGTTTCACAAGGAAGCTTTCCGGGTTTGCGACAGAGCACGATGCCGGCTCCCAGTTCAATGGCGAGAGCCGATGACATCACGAATCCGCGCGACTCGATACCAACAATCTTGGTGATTCCTTTGTCTTTGTAGAGGTCGTAGAGTTCCTTCTCAATCTCCTTTACGCACTCTGCACTCTTGAACATAGTTGTCACATCGCGGAAGTTCACGCCCTTGATGGGCCAGTCGGGGATGCAACGTAGGTTGTCTAACAGGATCTTGTTGTTCATTTTGTTTTAATTTTTAAAGGTTTTATCGATTGTGTTTCAATGTTTTATAGGCGTCTTGTTTCACGTGAAACATTGTGCTATATCGGACTCGTTGATGAGGGTTCGTTGCTCGTTCTTTATGAGTCTGTCCTATCTGCCAAGCAACACCAGAAGCACGTTGATATCAGAAGGAGAAACACCAGGTATTCGACTTGCCTGCGCCAGTGTCTCTGGGTCGATGCGATGGAGCTTTTGTCGTCCTTCGGTAGAGATTTCTTGCAACTCGTTGTAGTTGAACCTGCCTTTGATGCGAATGTTCTCTAGGCGTCGCATCTTGTCGGCTACGAGTTTCTCTCGCTCAATATATCCTTTGTATTTGATTTTGATTTCTGCCGCTTCTGCAATTTCTTCCCGTCGGTTCTCTGGCGATGAAATCACCTCTTTCAACGAAGGAATGATTTCTGATAACGCCGCAATGGAAAGCTGTGGACGTGCAATCAAGTCGGCAACTTTGCAACCGAACTGGAGTGGGGTGGTGCCGAGCGCTTCCAAATTACTATTGATGTCGCGGGGTTTGACGGGAGTGTTTTCGCAGAAATCGATGATTTTGGCAATTTCTGCTTTCTTCTGCATCCACCAGTCGTAACGCTCCCGCGATGCCAGACCTAACTCGTAAGCTCGTTCGGTGAGACGTGCGTCGGCGTCGTCTTGGCGAAGTAGGATACGGTATTCAGCGCGAGAGGTGAACATGCGGTAGGGTTCGTCGACGCCCTTTGTAACCAAATCGTCGATGAGTACGCCGATATAGGCCTCGTCGCGTGCAAGAGTAAATGTTGTGTTGGCTTCTGCTCCGGTGGCACCTGCTTTGAGGGCTGCGTTGACTCCAGCTACGAGTCCTTGACCAGCAGCTTCCTCGTAGCCTGTGGTTCCATTCACCTGTCCGGCCAAGAACAATCCATTGACAACCTTCGATTCCAGTGTGTGCAGCAGTTGTGTTGGGTCGAAGAAATCGTATTCAATGGCATAGCCAGGCCTATAGACCTTAATATTTCGTAGGGCAGGAATCTCACGCAGAGCGTTCACTTGTATTTCGATGGGCATACTCGATGAGAACCCATTCAAATACATCTCGTTGGTGTCTACGCCTTCCGGCTCCAAGAACAGTGGATGTTGTTCGCGGTCGGGGAACGTCACTAGTTTAGTCTCAATGGATGGGCAGTAGCGCGGACCGATAGACTGTATCTGACCGTTATAGAGTGGGGAGTCGTCGAGGCCTGAGCGCAGGATTTTATGAACTCGGGCATTGGTG
>OMTC01000428.1 GCA_900313845.1 uncultured Prevotellaceae bacterium | reverse complement strand
GAGGGCAGGAAAGGTGGCAGCAATATCGCCGCTACGCTGGTGAATAGTATTTTGGCGTGGGACGATGCAGAGGAACTGAAACCTGGAAGGGATGTGTGAAGAGTGAGAAGTGAAAAATTAATCAAGGATTTAAAGGATTAAAAAGGATTTTATTTAGTGAAAGTGAAACTTCGTTAAACTTTAAACGATACTTGATACTTGAAAAAAGAATTTATAGTCATAGGAATAGATGATAATCGGGAGCAATGGTTTGCACCTGAGGTGAGGGAGGCAATTGCTTCCCATCGTGTGTTTTCGGGTGGAAGAAGGCATCATGAGATAGTGAGGGATGCGTTGCCTGTAACGCATGAGTGGATTGACATAACGGTTCCTATCGATGCGGTTTTCAAGAAATATGATGCCATTGACGAAACCATCGTTGTGTTTGCTTCGGGCGACCCTCTTTTCTTTGGTTTTGCAAATACGATAAAACGAATGATTCCTGATGCACAAATCACACTGTATCCTTCTTTCAATAGTTTGCAGATGTTAGCGCATCGGATCGTGCTTCCTTATCACGATATGAAGATTGTTTCTTTGACGGGACGTCCTTGGCAGGAACTGGATGCTGCATTGATTCGAGGTGAGAAGAAGATTGGTTTGTTGACTGATGGGACACATACTCCAAGTGCTATTGCTGCACGTATGCTTCACTATGGTTTTTCCGACTTCGAAATGATAGTAGGAGAGAATCTTGGAAATCGAGAAAGGGAACGTGTGTTGTGCCTATCGTTGAAGGAAGCTGTGGAGCGTGAGTTTGAACGTCCTAACTGTGCTATAATAATAAATGAAGAATTAAGAATTAAGAATGAAGAATACTCAGTTAATGAAAGTAAAATAAATTCTTCATTCGGAAGCGAAGCGACTATTCTTCATTCTTCATTTGGCTTGCCTGACCATCTCTTTCAAGGTTTGGAAGGAAGACCTAAGATGATAACAAAGGCGGCTATTAGGGTTTTGACGCTTGCATCTCTCGATTTGCAGCATCGAAGAAGTTTTTGGGACATCGGATTTTGCACAGGCAGTGTTTCGATAGAAGCCCGATTGATGTTTCCACATCTTCGTGTGACAGCTTTCGAAGTGCGTCCTGAAGGACGTGAATTGATGGAAACGAATGCTGTGCGATTTCATGCACCAGGAATCCAAGCGTTTATAGCTGATTTTTTGGAAGTGGATGTGTCTTTACTGAAAGATGAAGAGGGTCATGCCATTCCGATGCCCGATGCCATATTTATAGGCGGACATGGAGGTCGTTTGCAGGATGTGATAGAAAAGGCACACGCTTGTCTGCAAGAGGGTGGTGTGATGGTTTACAACTGTGTGGATCCTGCGAGTGTGACGGATGAAAGAATCCGAAGTGACAGTGAGTGTGACGGTGGATGACTACCATCCTATTAAAATATTGAAAGCGAGAAAAAGCCTCACCCCCGACCCCTCTCCAAAGGGCGAGGGGAGTAGAATGAACCTTCAACTCGGCGAATCCAAAAGGTTCCGATTTTCCGAATAACTTTCGATTTTTCCGTTGTTAAAACTCAAAAACTTAAAAACTCATCAACTTAAAAACTAAAAGATGAAGATAGCAATTATCCCAGTGTCGGAGGAAGGAAGAAAGCTGGCGGAACGCATTTCTTCGCTACTGGCTGAAGAGAACAGAATCATGAAGCGAGGGGAAGTGCGCTCGCATTTTCATCAGTTCGATGCCTTCGTGTTTATAGGTGCGATGGGGATTTGTGTGAGAACCATTGCTCCATTGATTCATGATAAGCATACCGACCCTGCTGTGGTTTGTGTTGACAGCAGGGGGAGGAATGTGGTGTCGGTGCTGAGCGGACATATCGGTGGTGCCAATGAGCTTACTTTGCTATTGGCATCGCTTCTGGGTGCTGCTCCTATCATTACCACTCAATCTGATAATCAAGGCATTTGGGCACTCGATACCTTGGCAGAGCGTTTCCATTGGACCTTGGTGGATGAGCAGATGATGAATCGTGTGATTTTTGCTTTTGTGAATCAGAAGCCTGTGGGATTGTTGTTGGAGGTGCGTGATGCAGGAACGGATTATTTGGAAAGCACGCTACCGGAGTTTGTGAAACTCCTTTCCTCGCTCAATGAGGTGGATGAACAGATAAATGCTCTCATCATCGTTTCTCCATTTGTTCACGACGAAAAGTTCAGTGTTCCTTTTATTCAGTTTGTGCCTCATGTTCTTACATACGGTATTGGTTTAGCTCATCAAGCAGAGCCAGCGGTGGAAATCATTCAGTCGATTCATGATGTTGTGAGGGAGCATGGGATGCATCCTGCTGCCTGTGTGTATTGCTCCATTGATGTAAAAGCGGATGAGCCTGTCTTTCAGGTTTTGAAACAAGATAATTTAGTTAGATTCTTTACTGCTGAGGAATTGAGTAAGGTGGATGTTCCAACGCCATCCGATACGGTAGCAAAGCATGTGGGCACTCCTTCCGTCTGTGAAGCTGCTGCAATTTTGGGCTCTCATCACGGACGCTTGCTACTCACGAAGCAAAAGGGAAAGAATTTCACGGTGGCAGTGGCGATTGACCCTCTTCACTTGCGGGAAGGGCATGTGGAGATAGTAGGTGCAGGACCTGGTGACCCAGAGCTTGTGTCTGTTAGAGGAAGGAGATTCTTGGAGCGTGCTGACTTGATACTGTATGCGGGTTCATTGGTTCCTCGAGAACTCACTCTCTGTGCAAAAGCTGGTGCCACGGTGCGTTCTTCTGCCGACATGAATTTGGAAGAGCAAT
The DNA here is from genome assembly GCA_900313845.1 of uncultured Prevotellaceae bacterium. Taxonomy (GTDB): domain Bacteria; phylum Bacteroidota; class Bacteroidia; order Bacteroidales; family Bacteroidaceae; genus UBA3839. Next base: position 2,197 of record OMTC01000428.1, on the reverse strand, counting down.
GTGCATTGATGCAGGAGTTTTACGACCGAGGTAAATTGATTGTGCGTCTGCATACGGGCGACCCTTGCATTTTTGGTGCCATACAGGAACAGATGGCATACTTCGATGCACATGGCATGTCGTACCACATCACTCCTGGCATTTCATCTTTCCTTGCTGCGGCAGCAGAACTACGTTCTCAATTCACGATTCCAGAGCGTTGCCAAACGATTATCTTGACGAGGGGTGAGGGACGCACACCGATGCCTGAAAAGGAAAAACTCCATTTGTTAGCTCGTAGCCAGAGTACGATGTGCATTTTCCTCAGTGCTTCCATCGTGGATGATGTGCAAGCGCAGTTGCTTCAGGAATATCCCGAGGAAACACCTGTTGCTGCATGCTATCATCTCACATGGCCTGACCAACGAATCTATCGTGGAAAGTTGAAGGATTTGGCAAAAATCGTGAAAGACAATCATCTAACGCTGACAACAATGATAGTGGTGGGTGAGGCAATCGATAATCGTTCCTCCACCTCGCTGCTCTATGATAAGAATTTCAGCCATTTGTATAGAAAAGGGCCTCACCCCCAACCCCTCTCCAAAGGGCGAGGGGAGTAGAATGAAAAAGCCTCACCCCCAACCCCACCCCTCTCCAAAAGGCGAGGGGAGTAGAATGATACTCTCCGCGAAAACTCAAAAACTCAAAAACTTATCAACTCAAAAACTAATAAATGGTTCTCGTATTAGGCGGAACAACAGAAGGAAGAAAGGCTGTTCAGGTGCTCGAAGAAGCAGGAAAGCCTTTTTACTACTCCACACGTGGTGGAGAGCAGGATGTTTCGTTGGTACATGCCACTCGTTTGGTGGGAGGTATGGATGCTGTCCAAATGGCTGAATTCTGTAGAGCAAATGAAATAAAACTCATCATAGATGCTACTCATCCCTTTGCGGAGGGAGTGCATCGGAATGTGGCGGAAGTATCAGAAAAATGGAGCATTCCCTGCATTCGCTACGAAAGGCAATACCCTCGAAGGGCATCCGACATTGTTTGGTGCAAGGACTATGAGGATGCCATTTCCAAACTCTGCGATGCTGGCATTCAACGTCTTTTGGCTCTCACCGGAGTGCAGACAATCGGAAAACTGAAGCTTTTTTGGATGCAGCATGAATGTTGGTTTCGCATCTTGCAACGCGAATCCTCACAAGAAATGGCGCAGCGAGAAGGGTTTCCAACCGACCACCTTGTGTTTTATCCCGATGATTCTATGAATACGCTGCATCCCGATGCCATCCTCACAAAAGAAAGTGGAGAGAGTGGGGGATTCATAGAAAAGGTGGAAGAGGCACGGAAGTTAGGAATTCGTATCTTTGCTGTGGAGCGTCCTCTGTTGCCTAAGGGCTTTGCTGTGTGCAATGGTCCTCATGGATTGCGCTTGTTGGTGCAGCAATTGGTTCCCGATTTCTTCGAACTCCATACAGGTATCACAACAGGAACTTGTGCTACGGCAGCAGCTATTGCGGCTCTCACTCATCAATCCACAGTCCTCGTGTGCATTCCTGATGGAGAAGATATTCCCGTGAGGGTTCACAAAATAGAAGGTCATTCAGCGTGTGTTATTAAGGATGCAGGCGATGACCCCGACCTGACGAATGGATTGGAAGTTTGGGCTGAAGTACAGCTTTATCCTGCTTCCCCTGGTGGCCGCCCTTACGCTCCTCTTCCGCATGATCAGCCGGAAGGCCTACCGTCAGGTCCGCACGCGGCTGACCGCGCTGAACACCTTCCTGAGCGAGCATCTGTCCGGAATGAAGATCATTCAGATCTTCGGCCAGGAGAAGAAGAAATACCGGGAGTTTGAGGAAAGGAACGCCAGCCTTTATCAGGCCAGCTTCCGGGAAATGATGGTCTTCACCATCTTCCGCCCCCTGATCTATCTGCTCAGCGTCATCGCCCTGATGATCATCATGGTCTCCGGCGGCGGCGCGGTGCTGAAGGCGGAAATCACTCTGGGAACCCTGTACATTTTCCTCCAGTACATCAATTCCTTCTTCGAGCCCATTCAGGAGCTGGCCGAGCAGTTCACCACGCTGCAGAGCGCCATTTCCGCCTCGGAGAAAATATTCACTCTGCTGGACACGGAGCCGCTGATCCCGCCGGATGATCACGCCCGGACGCTGCCCGAAATCCGCGGGAAAATCACCTTTGATCACGTATG
>OMTC01000438.1 GCA_900313845.1 uncultured Prevotellaceae bacterium | reverse complement strand
TTTTTCACACTATACCAAGTCTGTTTTATGGTGGAAAAGGACGGATGCCACGATGGGAGCACCGATGAGTGCAGTGACGGAATTCACAGGAAGAGCTCCTTCGAAGCCTGGCATTCGAGCAATGAGATTGCAGACCAATGCCAAAGCGGAACCAGTGAGGGCGGTGGCTGGCATCAGTACTCGATTATCATTCGTTCGCCAAAGTGCCCGACATAGATGTGGAACTGCCAATCCTAAGAACATTATCGGACCGCAATAAGCGGTGACGATTGCCACCATCACTCCCGAACAGGAAATGACTGACACGACAAACAGCCACACCTGTCCTGCGCTTACTCGAGAAAAACTGCCTAATCCCCACACCACGTAGGCACGGATGTCTTCCTCGTTGGAGAAGTATTTCAACACACCGATGATAGCTGTTGCCACGTATCCTACCATCACACCAATGATGAGCAACGTGGCATTTCCTTTCACCTTCTGAGAAATGGCAAGAATCAGCATCATGACGGAGAGTGAACCGACAACCGCTGATACGATGAGCAAAGCATTTCCTGCCAAACCCAAACTACTCAGCGCCACGCCTCCGATACTACCCGAAAGCAACACCACCAATGCCACACCTAACGATGCGCCATTACTGATACCAAGAACGGATGGACTGGCAAGTGGGTTATGGAAAATGGTTTGCATCTGAAGACCACTGATGGCAAGTCCTGCACCTGCTGCCAAGGCTGTGGCTGCCTGAGGCAGACGGGATTTCAGGATGATGTTTTGCGATACCTGTGTGGCATTCTCTCCTGAAGCAAAAAGCACATCCATCACCTCTGAAATGGGGATGGAGATGGTGCCTATCATGATATTGAGCAAGAAGAATGCAACAACAAGAATGGTGATGAAAAGAAATCGAAATTTCATGAGTTATAGTACTTTATAATACTTTGGTTGATAGTCTTTTAAAATGTCTGAATGAAAGGCATGGATGAAGTCGAGCAAAACGGTATCTGGTTCCATTGGTGACAGTTCATTGAAAGGTGTATTTCCCATGTCGCAGGTAATGACATGATGTTCTTTCCACGGACGGAAATCCACGTAGCGCTCATCCTCGTCACCAAGGGTTTCGTAAGTGATGGCATCACGTCCCTTACTCTGAACAATCCAAAAGTCCACATCGTTTGCCTTGGCATATACATCCTCGAAATCAAGATTCACACCGCCCGAACGGTCATCCTCCGACAAGAAATAGTGTGCCGAAGCATCCCGACAAATACGTGAAATGAAACTCGCGCCACCCATCGCATACCAATTATCACCATGCATCTTTCCGTAGAGCACAGAAGGCTTTTGCTGGGAAGCATCGGAAGCAACGAGAGAGCAAGCAGCGAGGTAGTTATTTTTTATGACAGAGAAAATGGAATCTGCCTCATGTTCCCGATCCAAAAGGATACCCACTAACTTAATCCATTCAGCCTGAGCCAAAGGGGAAGTTTCCTGATAGCCCATGTATGGCACAAGAGGAATGCCGAGTTCTGCGAGTTGATCGAAGCCGCCACGCTTGGAAGGCGACACAAAAATAATGGATGGCTGAATCGACATGATGAGTTCCACATCGAAAACTCCTTCTCGCCCAATCTTCTTGATGCGACCATCCTCAATGCGCTGTTTGAGGTCGTCAGAGAAAAGACGCTTGGCACTCATCACACCCGACACAACATCCAATGCCTGGAGTTTGAGAAATGGACTCAACTGAAGCGTCGTAGTACATATCACACTTTTGATAGGTACCTGAATCTGAGGAATATCGGCAGGTATATCTGTGGGATTCATTCCTTTCTTCACCAAAGCGAATTGATAGGTGGAGAGGTCTTTATCATCTTGAGGGTCAGATATTTCGAGCAACATCCAACCTTCTTTTTCTACCACATTGAAACCCTCAGCATAGGAGCGTGAAGAGTGAAGAAGAGAATCTGAATCGTTACTACTGTCTTGCGTCTGCTTAGCATTTTGCTGGCATGAAAGAAGGGTAAACAAACACGCTAAAGTAAAAATAAAATTTTTCATTGCTTATATGTTAATCGTTTAAAGTTTAACGT
>OMTC01000429.1 GCA_900313845.1 uncultured Prevotellaceae bacterium | reverse complement strand
ATGTATAGAATTGGCTTTTCAAGTCAAAGGTCTAAGGTCTAAAGTCAAAGGTCTAAAGTTTTCCATCCGGACGGATTGACCTTCGACCTTTGACCTTCTACTTTTGACTCAAAAAACTCTTTTTCCATGAATAAGTTCAGTAGAATCATTTGGATTATCTCCACCATCTGCTGCTTCCTTTGTTTGGTTGGTAGCATTTGGATGGCTTCCGTTATGCGTGACTCCATGTCCTACATAATGGTAGTGTTCTTCTTCATTGCCCTCCTCTATTTCGGCATGAACGTAGTGAAGAATAACAAAAACAAGTAGTTGCCTCTCCATTTGAGGTGGGTTCTATTAATTATGTCGGATTGATTTTTGAATTTATGTGAGTAGATTTTTGTTAGCTTTTGAGGGAGCATAGCGAGCTATGTGACCGAGAAAGATGACAAAAAGATGCCACAGAAAACAAAAAGCAACCGAAATGACGTGCAGTTAAATGAACAGAGAAAGCTTGTTTTCTCTGTCATGACGCAGCCGTTATTATTCAAATAGAGTTCTACCAGAAATGAGAAATAACAAAAAACAGAATTAATAGAACACACCTTAAAATGAGAACTGGTAAACGACAAACTCTTGTTGCTCAATGGCTCTTGGCGGTGTTCCTTTCGGTGCTATTGACAACTTGGATTCATGTCCATCCCGAGTCAGAGGGTGGGGCGAATCCCTGCGTGGAGTGTGTCAAGCACATTCACCACGATGGACATTTGTCGGCATCAGGGTTCTCTATTTCTCATTGCTTGGTATGTCAGTTCTGTGCCTTGTCATACCTTCCAATTGCGTTTATAGTTCTTGGCACAGCTTTTTCATTGGCACATCGTGTGCTTGTTTCCAAGCATTCTTCTTTATTTGGAAACAAGACGATGTGCCTGAGCGGAAGAGCACCGCCCTATTTATCTGAACAATAAGTAACATTGAAAAATAAGTTGGTATAAATGACACAAGTTGTCTTAGGAAAGAAATTAAAATAATTATCATAATTACACCAAAAATTTGGTGTTGTTTAAATAAACATATTATTTCTGATAAAATTATTCTAATTATTCTAATTTCTTTCCTTTATAAAATTGTACCAAGTTATTTTTTAACGATTACTTAATAAATGCAACTTTCTGATTTCTGAATGAATCGGAAATCACTCATTTTCATTTTTCAAGAACAAGCAATTATTATGAAAGCAAGACATATTGCGTGTCTGTTGCTGTGCTTGGGCGTATCTGCTCATGCACAGGAACTCGACACGTGTTTACACCTGCACGAAGTGATGGTGACGGGTGTGACTGGCACTCAACGAGTGAATCAGGTTCCAGCACCCGTATCAACGGTGTCAGCAACCGAATTGGAATCCCATTTCTCCACAAACGTGATAGATGCCCTATCCAAACAAGCGGGTGTGTCACAAATCACGACGGGTAACGGTATCTCGAAACCCGTGATTCGTGGTTTGGGCTATAATCGTGTACTGGTCGTGAATGGCGGTGTGCGCCAGGAAGGACAGCAGTGGGGCGATGAGCACGGAGTGGAAATCGATGGACAGTCGATACATTCCGTGGAAATCATGAAAGGACCTGCCTCGCTGATGTATGGTTCCGATGCGATGGCTGGTGTACTCGTGTTCCACGATGCTCCAGCGCTGATGGAGGGTGACATCCGTGTGAATGCAGCAGGAGAGTATCACAGCAATGGGAATTTGCGTGCCTACACGGTGGATTTTGCTGGCAATCAGCAAGGATGGTTGTGGGACTGGCGATGGAGTGACAAGGCTTCGGATTCGTATAAGAACCCACGAAACGGAACGGTGGACAACTCGCAATTCCGTGAACAGGCACTCAATGGTATGTTTGGGTTGAGTCGCAATTGGGGTGTGAGTCGATTGAAACTGAGTTACTATCATTTCCGCCCAGGCATCGTCGAAGTAGGTGAGGAAGAAGAGGAAGGTGATGATGAGGAAGCAGCAGAGGAGCACCCCTTCCAACGCATCAATCACTACAAGGCTGTGCTCGACAATTCAATTCTTTTGGGCGAAGGACAGTTG
>OMTC01000432.1 GCA_900313845.1 uncultured Prevotellaceae bacterium | reverse complement strand
CTAAGTAATCGTTAAATAATAACTTGGGATGATTTTATAAAGGAAAGAAATTAGAATAATTAGAATAATTTTATCAGAAAAATATGTTCAAATTTCGCAAGTATTTCTTTCACCACAGATTACTCAGATTTTACAGATGAGAAAGCCCATTAGGGCTTTGAGAAATCCGTTTAATCCGTGACATCTGTGGTTAAAAAAATCACTTGCGAAACTTTAGTTAAAAACTAAAAATTCGTTTAATTCGTGAAATTCGTGGTTAAAAAACATATTATTTCTGATAAAATTCTTGGTTGCTTTGCCCAAGTGTCTAAGGAAGTTGGTACATCAGCGTGCGAGCCATGCGCTCTTGCCCTTTGTCGTTCGGATGGAGGCGGTCGTTTTCGTGTCCGAAGTAATCTTCGTTTTCGTGCATAGGATAGAGTCCAGAAGTGGAATTCCAGTCAATGACAGGCACTGCCCACACGTTGCCAGCCTCTTTCACAGCCTGCACATAGTCGTCGATGAAGAGTCCGAGAGCGTTGCTCCAATCCTCGGTAGGTTGCCAGTTCTTTTCGTTGGCATAGAAACGAGCACGATGGATAGGAGTGAGGAGAACGATTTGCTTGTGAGGGTAGAGGCGCTTGAGCGAATCGAGAGCCAAGTTGATACGTCCTTTAAAGCTGTCGTTGCCTTTCACCATCTCACGATGGCGGCGTTGCACCAATTGTTTGGTACTACCTCCATGCGCAAATTCCACCATGGAATCCTTTTCTGCATACCATTCACCCATCGGCACGGCATTGTTCCAATCGTTGGTGCCCATGAAAACGAAGATGGCATCCACGTCGTCGCCATGCTCTTCCTTGAGTTTGGTGGCTTGACGACACACGTCATTCCATTGACGTCCGCTCACACCATAAACGTATGGGGTGATGCCCAACCATTCCTGAAGCCACAACCAGTATTTTTTCTGACCAGTCTTGTTCCTGGGGTCAGTGATGGAATCTCCAATATATCCCACTTTCTTGCCCTGCCAAGGGTGAGTGAAAGTCGTAACGCTTTGGGCTGTGGCAGTGAGTCCCATGAAGCACAACGCTGCCAGTATGATTTGCTTTTTCATGTTATTTCCTTTTGATGATTTTCACTTTCGAACCCTTGGGTTTCTGCACATCTCCAAACTCTCCATCAGCCACGAGGATGCGGCATTTCTTACCCGCAGGAACACTGTTCACAGCTTGCTGAAGATCGAAGAACTCGCCACGTCCTTGCTGGCTCACCACAATGTCGAAGTCCTTTTCGAGTTTTGCCAATTCAGGTACTTTCTCGCAGACAGCTTGAATGAGTGCACGGCAGATGGTACGAGCACCAAACACGTTCAGGTGCGTGTCATCCTGTCGTCCATCCTTATAGACTTCATATTCCCCAGGCTTTATCCACATGAAAAGACGCTTGGAATCCTCGGGACCCATTGGCTGGATGAGGTCGTGCGTGATTTTGTTGGCATCCACGAACACCACTCCCATTTCCTCAGCAACCGTGCGAGGAGGCACGAGGTAAGCTCCATGTGTGTCGATGAGTGTGTCGCCCTCAGTCACCTTTTTCAGTTCGCTCACACGATTGTCGTCGGCAGCCACGGCATTGGCATCCTGATAGAACTTGCGGCGGACGATGCTGTTCATCAAGATAGGGGTGGCACCCTTCGCACGTGTTTCGTTCACGAATTTGCGAAGATTATCATCGAAGGTGCTGCCTGGGTCGGTATGGCGAGCTGGATTTGCTTTTTCGTCGTTGTGCCCAAACTGAATGATGACATAATCACCCGCTTGCAGTTTGTCGAGCACAGCCTGCCACTTGCCATTGTCGATGAAACTTTTGGAAGAATAACCATTGAGAGCGTGGTTATCCACATCGACGCCTTTGGGGAAGAAGCCTTGCAGCATCATCGCCCATCCTCGCTCCTGCTTGTTGCTGTCGATAGCCTTGTCCGCCATCGTGGAGTCGCCGATGGTGAAGATGGTGATGCGTTTCTTTTCCTTCTGCGTTTCGGTGGTGATGGGTTGTTCTGCTTTCGTTTCTTCAGGGAAAGCCTCGAAAAGGCATGGACCCCAACTTGCTGCACGGCTCGTGGAGAAGCACAAGAGGAGACTTGCAGCTACAATCAGTGTTTTTTTCTTCATCGTTTGATAGTTCAGTTAAAAGTTATCAGTTGAGAGTTAAAATCGGGCAACGCCATCGTTCCTATTTTAACTTCTCGTCGCAATCCATCCGCAAAGATAGAGAAATTCTTTCTCATCAAGAAGAAACAGAGTGCATTATTTTAGGGTGAAAGTGAGGAATTTATGCAGAAAGCGATACCTCGATGATGACAAAATCACTCGAAA
>OMTC01000433.1 GCA_900313845.1 uncultured Prevotellaceae bacterium | reverse complement strand
ATTGTCCATTTCCATTGATGGCCTCGGATGAGAGTTGTGTGTAGCGGAGTCCACTTTCTATACTCCATCGAGGATGAATCTGATAGGCAATTTTCACACCAAGGCGAACTGGAAAACGATGATGTGTTTTGTTCACCTGCTCCTCGTTTGCAGGGGCTTGATATATTTTTTTTATTTCCAGCATCAGTAGAGTAGGGTTGAGGTATTGTACGTTGCTATACCAACTGTTATCATACTTCTCATTTGAAGCCAACAACCCGCTGGAAGCATCTAAACTCACCGACCATTTGTCTTTTCTTCTTTTCTGCGAATAAGAATTTTGTGCTATATGAATGTGTTGAGTGAAAGGATATGGATTGGTTTCACTTTCATTGCTCGAATCATTCTCCTTGGCAATGTTCTTTTCATTATTTCCATGTGCCAAAGTGTCAGATAAGTTGAATGATGACTTCTCTGTTCTCTTTCCATGATTCACAGATTCATTCGCCAACATATCAGACTCTTGGATTTCGTCCTTTTCTTCTTTGTTTTGATGATTGATGTCGTTTGTTTTGTTCTTAACTTCTTGATTCAATTGAGCTTGAAGATTTTCGCTTATTTGATGATTTTCCTTTTTCAAACCCGCGTTATTCTCTGTGTCTTTTTCTGTCTGTTTTGGAGTTTCTCTTTTCTCCACTATGATTTTTTCATTATTTTCCAAGTCTGCAATCTGTTTCGAGTATTCAAGAAGAAAAAGAGAGGAAGCCAAAGCGATAGCCGCCACTGCTGCTGCCATACGCAAAAAAACTTGCTTTCTATGCTGACGTGCATGCTCAAGCTGAATCATCTTTTGGCTAATATTCTCCCATAGCCCAGCAGGAGCATCCTTTTCGTGATGCTCTAATCTGTTCTTGAGTTTTTCCGACCATTCGCTTTTCATTGCTTCTTTTTTATGAATTCAGTAATCCTTTTTGATAACAAACGCTTGGCATGGTAGAGTTGCGAAGACGAAGTTCGCTCGTTTATACTTAGCATTTCGGCTATTTGACGGTGGGTGCAACCTTCAAACACATATAGGTTGAGCACTGTTCGATAGCCGTCTGGCAGTTCGCATATCAGTTCATACAATTCGTCATCTGTTATTTCGCTTGCATCAGGCTCTTCATCTGTTGTGTTATTTAACAGAATATCGTCTTGTTCCACGAATTTCAATCGATTCCGCTCTCGTAAAAACCGGATGGAGCGGTTGATAACGATTCTCACCATCCACGATTTAAGCGATTGTTCATGTTGAGGACGAAACTTCCCGATTGTCGTGAAGATGCTGACAAAGCTTTCCTGCAACACATCTTTCACGTCCTCTTCCTGCAACAAGTAGCGATAGCACACGGATGTCAATGCATTCGCATACATATAGTAGAGTTCGCTCATGGCACGCTGTTCGTTGTTTCGAATGCGTTCAATGAGTTCTTCCTCTCGTGTTCTGCTACGTGGCATTTTCCTCCACATGTCCGTGATGATCTTTTTTCTGCTTTTTCTATTTATCAATACAAATTTCGTCAAAATACTGCACACGAGAACCCCTTTTAACTTCCTTTAACGCCCAATCCTCTCTTTTGTCCTTCCTTTATTCTCTGTCCTATCGCTTTGCTTTTAGCGTATCTCATTTATGGATGATAAATAGAAGAACTTTTGCTTAATGAATAGTAGGCCTTTGGCTTAACCATCACTCGACTTTGCATAATAAATAGTTCGACTACGCTTTCATCGTTAAAACGAGCCTACGTTTTTGTTAGAACGAACCTACGTTTTGCCCAAAACGAGCCTGCGTTTTGCCACTCGCACCCCTGTTTCGTATCTCGATGGTGGTTTTTGCTTTTCACTTCCGTCAAACAAAACCATCTTGTTTGATGCACATCTATGAATTTTCTGGAGCTCATGCATGGATTTTCTGAAGCACTTTAGGGGATTATCAGAACCACATTTGTGAATTGACTGAAGCGCTCCTTTGAATTCAACGAGTTGCCGAAGGCTCATCATCGACTTGGCGAGCCTTCGGC
>OMTC01000434.1 GCA_900313845.1 uncultured Prevotellaceae bacterium | reverse complement strand
GACTCGATGAGGAAGAAGGGGTGCTGATAACCACGGTCGGGGAAGGACTGGTGGCTGATGCGATAAAGTTGTGGGACACCTGGTATGCGCACGGTGGTGGTATCACCCAGCGGCAACGAGCGCATGGCTTCCTCAACAGTCGGCGAAAGCATCTCGCGTGCCGCCGGGTTCATGGAGGTGATATTGCCATTGATATCGCATTGCACGATGCCCATGGGTGATGCTTCGATGAGGAGTCTGAGGAAGGAATACTGTTCCTCAAGTTTCAGATGCTCATTGCGCAAGCGGTTGAGCAGGTCGTTGAACGTCCGGACAATGACATCTGTCTCGTGCTGTCCCGAAGGAGCGAGCCGTGTGGTCAAGTCCAACTCCCGCACCAGTTCCATACCACTGACGAGCGTATCGTAGGGGCGGATGGTCTTTTTGTAGAAGAGCCATAGATAAGCCATCATCAGGACCACGAAACCCTCGGTCACGTAGAACAGCGATGACGGGGATTTCAAATCCCCACCAGCGCGAAACGTGGCAAAAAGAGCAATGCCTGCCATCAAGACGATGCCCAAACCAAGGATGAGAAAATAATGTTTCAGTTTCACCTTTATATCTTTATTTTTTCATCTTTCATTTTTCACTTTTAATTTTTTAATCTTTCATTTTTCATTTTTCATCTTCCTATAGTCCATGTTTCTCTATTTTGCGGTAAAGGGCACCACGGCTGATGCCGAGTTCCTTCGCCACGAGTGAGAGATTGCCATTGTGCTTGGCGATACATGCGGCGATGGCATTGCGCTCAAGAGATGAAAGGGAAACACCTTCCATGCCTGCATTGAAGTCTGATATCAGACTCACCTTTTCTCCTCTATTCACAGATGAAGCGGCAAGTGTTTGGAAGTCTTCCACATTCAATATGTTCTTCTCGGGGTTCTTCATCAACAACGCCCTTTCCACCAGATTTTTCAGTTCACGGATATTTCCTGTAAAAGGGAGTGTCTGAAGATAGGCGATGGCTTCAGCCGATACCGTCGTGGGCATGATGCCGTTGACGGCACAGGCTTCACGCAGGAAATGTTCTACAAGTAGAGGAATGTCTTCACGGCGCTCTCTCAGCGGAGGCAGGTGCAAATTGATCAGGTTGATGCGGTAGAAAAGGTCTTCGCGGAACGTGTGTTCCCCGACCATCGCCCTCAAGTCTGCATTGGTGGCGCATATCACACGGACATCGGCAGTGCGTGTGTGACTGTCTCCCAACACCTCGTATGTCTGGTCCTGCAACACACGCAGCAACTTCACCTGACTGGCCAATGACAGTTCGCCTATCTCGTCCAAGAAAATCGTCCCTCCCTTTGCCAATTCAAAACGACCGATGCGGTCGGCAGTGGCGTCGGTGAAAGAGCCTTTTTTGTGTCCAAACATCTCGCTCTCGAATAAGGATGTGGAGATGCCGCCAAGGTTCACTTTCACAAACGGCCCCGAAGCTCTGCGGCTCTGTTTGTGGATGGCTTCCGCAATCAATTCCTTGCCAGTGCCCGACTCACCTGTAATCAATACTGGTGCATTGGTCGGTGCCACGCGGGCGACAGTATCAAGGACATTCATCAAGTAGGGGCTGTCGCCGATGATGCCATATCTACCTTTCTCTGATTTGGTATTTCTTGGGGTGGGAGTCTTGTCGCTGTTCCCATTTGCTTGAAGTTTTGGCATAGAACTTAACTTCAGTGCCGTTTCTATCCTGTCCAGCAGCACCCCATTGTCCCAAGGCTTTGTGATGAAGTCGAAAGCCCCAGCCCTCATCCCTTGGACAGCCAAATCGATCGTGCCCCACGCTGTCATGAGGATGCACGGCACTTCCGGACGGAAAACCTTGATTTGCCTGAGCAGTGTCAAGCCCTCCTCACCATCGGTGGCACGAGAGAAGCTGGCTTCGCCGACTTTTGTCGCGACTCGGCCATCTGAAAGCATGCTTTCATGGCACTCACTGCTCCAAAAGTTCATGTCCATCAGCACAAGGTTCACTGCGGGAACGGT
>OMTC01000436.1 GCA_900313845.1 uncultured Prevotellaceae bacterium | reverse complement strand
CTCCGCAAAGATTTCATCATCGATGAATACCAACTCCTTCAAGCACGTCAGATAGGAGCGGATGCTGTCCTTCTCATCGCAGCATGTCTCTCTAAACAAAAATGTAAAGAATTGGCACGCAAAGCCCATGCACTCGGACTCGAAACGCTGCTCGAGGTGCATAGCGAACCAGAGTTGGAATATGTAGGCGACAATATCGACATGGTGGGAGTGAATAACAGGAATCTGGGCACGTTCCACACCGATGTGCAAAACTCATACCGCCTCGCTAATCTCCTACCCAAGGACTATCTTCTCGTTTCCGAAAGCGGCATTAGCAATCCACTTACTGTAAGGGAACTGCGCCAAGCAGGTTTTCGAGGTTTCCTCATCGGAGAAACATTTATGAAAACACCTAATCCAGGACTCGCTCTCAAGGAATTCATCGAAGGAATATGATTATCAAAGTGTGTGGTATGCGCGAACCCAAAAACATTCGCGCCGTTGAAGCAACGGGTACCGATTGGATGGGGTTTATCTTCTTTCCGAAATCTCCACGCTTTGTGGAAAACGTACCCGATTATCTTCCGCAGCGGAGCAAGCGAGTGGGAGTTTTTGTCAATGCATCCATTGATGAGATAGTGGAAAAGATAAAACAGTTTCAACTCCAACTCATCCAACTGCATGGAAGGGAAACACCCGCTTTCTGCCGAGAACTGAGACAGCGCATCCCAGCTGATATGAAAATCATCAAGATGATTCCAATTGCCACGAGGAACGACATTCAAATGGCGGAATCCTACACCAATGATGTAGATTATTTTCTCTTTGAATCCAAGATTCCCACCAATGGAGGTAGTTACGGAGGCAGTGGACAACAGTTCGATTGGAGCATTCTCCAACGTTATCAGGGCAGCGTTCCTTTCTTACTGACGGGAGGTATCGGCGAAGAAGATGCAGAACAAATTGCTCATTTCCATCACCCTCAATTTATCGGAATCGACCTCAATTCCCGCTTCGAAACTGCTCCAGCTCTCAAAGACACGAAAAAAATTCGTGCTTTCGTTGACAAAATCAGAAATCTTGCATAACTTTGCATGTTTTTTAAATAAATTAATCATTAATTCCCCATTAGCCTTCTCTCCCCCTCGGGGGAGCTGGAGGGGGGCCTTTGTTCCTATGAATCGTATCAATCAACTTTTCCAGACGAAAAAAACTGGAATCCTTTCCATATATTTCTGTGCAGGGCACCCTACCCTTGAAGGGACTGCCACCACTATCAGAACCTTGGCAAACAATGGAATCGACATGATAGAAGTGGGCATTCCTTTTTCCGACCCTATGGCAGATGGCGTAGTAATTCAGAATGCAGCCACAAAAGCATTACGCAACGGCATGACACTACGCACACTTTTCTCTCAACTCAAAGACATTCGCTCTGATGTGTCTATACCACTCATACTTATGGGTTACCTAAACCCAATCATGCAGTTTGGATTTGAGTCATTTTGCCAAAGTTGCAAAGAAGTTGGAATCGACGGAGTCATCATCCCCGACCTTCCTTTCCGCGACTATCTCGACATTTATCAACCTATCGCCGATGCATACGACCTTCGCATCATTATGCTTATAACTCCCGAAACCAGTGAGGAGCGCATCCGTTTCATCGATGAGCACACCGACGGATTTATCTATATGGTGTCGTCAGCAGCCACCACAGGAGCACAGAAGGAATTCGATACAGCGAAGCAGGCATATTTCGAAAGAATCAATAACATGAATCTTCAGAATCCAAGAATGATTGGTTTTGGCATCAGCAACAAGCAGACACTTGAATCTGCACAGCGCAATGCAGCAGGTGCCATCATTGGTTCAAAATTCGTCACACTGATAGACCAAACAAAAGATGCCCAACAAGCTATCGACCAACTCTATGAAGCATTGAGGAGTTAGAAATGAAAAGTGAGAAGTGAAAAGTGAAAAATCACAAAAAGTACAAAGTATAATTTACAAGGTACAGGCATG
>OMTC01000437.1 GCA_900313845.1 uncultured Prevotellaceae bacterium | reverse complement strand
AACACGCTCCCAACTTTCTTCCTCGTCAACCGCAACAACGAAATCGTCAAGCGCAACGACGTTATCAAGGACCTCGAATCAGAAATTAAAGCACTGCTTTAATAATGAAGAATGAAGAATGAAAATTACCTTCAAGGCATAGTAATTTTCATTCTTCATTTTTAATTCCTCACTTTTCACTCTTCACTTTTCACTTTTCACTTTTCACTCTTCACTTTTCACTTTTCACTTTTCACTCTAAAAAGCCTCCCCTCGGGGAGGACGGGAGGGGGCCTGGCTTAAACATACTCATCCCCCATATTCACCTGTACTTCCGTCACGAATTTTCTGATTGCTGCTTGGTCTTCTTTCTTGCAAATCACCAGCACTTGTCCTTCCTCCACAACCATATAGTCCTGCAAATCCTGCATCACGGCGATGCGTCCCGAAGGCAATCTCACCAAGCAATTCTCGCAGTTATAAAGCATCGCCTTGTCTGCCATCACCACATTCTTGCCTCCGTCATGCTTAGGCAAGGCATTGTATAGGTCTTCCCAAGTACCAATATCTGTCCATCGGAAATGGCAAAGCATCACATCCACATTGTCCGCCTTTTCCAAGATGCCCTGTTCCAATGAAATGCTCGGACTCTTGGCAAAGGAATCCTGTACGGCTTCCACATCCGACTCGCCATTCAGTCGCCTCCGCTCAGCATCCTCAATCATTTGCAAGAAAAAGTTGGCATGCTCCTGCACCTCATGAATAAATGCAGTTGCCTTCCAAGCAAATAGTCCTGTGTTCCACAAAAACTCCTTGCTTTCCACAAACAATTTTGCGAATTCCAACTCTGGTTTTTCTGTAAACGATTGCACCTTATATATATACTTCTGCTGCTCGTCCGCCATCTGAATATATCCGTATGCTGTTTCGGGATGCGTAGGCTTCACACCCAAAGTGAGCAGACGCTCATGCTTACCCACATAGTCCAATGCCACCTGCACATCCTCAGCAAAGTCCTCTTCAGTGATAATCGTTTGGTCGGCAGGTGTCACCACCATACAAGCCTCAGGATTGCGATGGGCAATTTCCACGGCTGCCCACGTCACACTTGGCACGGTGTTGCGCTTCATCGGCTCCAGCAACAGATTCTGCTCTGGCAATTCTGGCAACTGCTCACGTATCAAACCCTCGTATTGAGAATTGGAAACAACGATGATATTCTCTTCTGCAATGAAATGCTTATATCGTTTATAGGTGGATTGCAACAACGTCTCGCCACGTCCCAAGAAGTCATGAAACTGCTTAGGTTTCTGCTGCCTACTCAGTGGCCAAAGACGTGTTCCATATCCGCCTGCTAAAATCACACAATAGTTATTTGTATTGATCATAGGTATTGAATGGTGTTAATAATATTGCGTTGTGTTATTTGTTAGTGTCTAAGTAATGATAAAAAAATAAGATGGTACAGTTTATTCATATTTTGGAGATGTTTTTGTTCGTTTTTGAGGGAGTGATGCGGGCATCATGACTAAGAAAACGGGCGAAAACAGCCCAAAAGATGAAGACAACATGAGGTCAGCATGAATTCTTCAAAATGTGCCAAATTATTTTTTTATCGTTACTAAATATATTAATAACGTTTCATCCGCTAAGATATTGCAAATTTCTGAATAAAAAAAGTTTCAACGAATAAAGTTTCTCTCATAGCACTTTTTTTCATGCCCCATTCTTCATTCTACATACCCCATTCTTCATTCTTCATTTTACTCCCCTCGCCCTTCGGAGAGGGGTTGGGGGTGAGGCTTTCATTCTTCATTCTTCATTTATTCTCTTTGTCCTTGTCGGTGATGCCGAAGAAATCTGACAAGATTTTCTTTTCTCGCTTATAGATGGTTGTCCTTTCCTTATAGAAAACGTATTGAAGTTCATTTCTTGTGAATCCTAACAGAAGAAGACAACAGATTTGCAGGTCGAAGTCCTTGATGCCTTTCTCAACAAGTTTTTGAGCAAGATTATTGTGACGTGCATTCACTTCATCTATGATGAGAAGCCATCCTCTCTCGTCAATAGATAGCCTGGTGGATACCTCCTCTTTTCTGTTCTTGATGATGTTCTGTACTATCTCTATGATATTGTCCTCTGTATATTCTTTTTGGATAATATGCTTCGCTATAGAATAGTTCTTTTTGAGATGAGCAAAATCCTTCTCAAGATTTTCTACGATTTCTCCCTGCTTCTGAATTTCGTTCTGCAACACATTCATCCTTGCCATGCTCTTTTCCCTTAATTGGAAAACGACTTCATTTTGCTTTCTCCTGAATAAGGTAAACAGCACTCCAGCTCCAACAAATAGTGATAATATCAAAACCACATAACACCA
>OMTC01000439.1 GCA_900313845.1 uncultured Prevotellaceae bacterium | reverse complement strand
AGAAGAAGTATTTCTTGGTGATTGCCAAATAAAAGCCTCTTCCTATCCTCCACGAGGGGAAGTGATATCAAAACTCCGCCATTGGAATTTCATCAGTGAACTTTCCAATGGCGGAGTTTTTTATGGTCAATCAATTACTCTGTACCTCTGTTGGGAAAAACTACTATTTAAGCAGTGAGAATTGGAAGTCGTGCAGTTCGCAGATGGAGCGGTCCTCGGTAGCGGAATGGAAGACGAAGAAGAGCGGATGCTTGCCCTTTACTCCTTTTAATCCATTGACCTTCGTGGTGACTTCGCTGATGCGCTGTGTATCGCTTGCCTTGATGTGGAACGAAGCAACCACCTTGCCGCCACGACTTGCCTTTGGTGCATCAATCATCACATCGATAGTGCCGTCGATGCCTTCTGGTTTCACATGCGCTGTGAGCAACAACTGTTCGGCTTTTGCAGTAGCTGTGAAATTGAAGTATTTGTAGCCCACCACACTACCGTTGGTGTTGTTCACTACAGGGCAATAAGGCTGCTTTTGATTGTATGGACCCTCATAGGATGTGCTGTCGCGGCGCGTAGGTTTGATGTAACTTCCCGTGAAAAACATGTTAGGATATTCCTGTCGGATGCCTTTTGGATTGGTCAGATAGCAAGCCCAACCCGCAGCCGACTTATCAAGCGGATTCAGTCCTTCGGTCTTGAATCCTTCCGAAGTATATTCACCCTCGCTAATCGTCACCTTTCCACCTTTTCCACGCTCCACTTTCACGTTGATGGGAGCCACCATAGCCTGACGACTATATTCATCGGTTCCTGTCTGTCGATGATAAAACACCCACCATTGTCCATTCACTTGCAGGATGCTGCCATGCGTGTTGCCGTATGGATAAGCCGTCGGAATCGTCTTGCCGTTATCATCTTTGTCACGTGCTCGTCCATCAATAATCGTGCCGCCGTACTTGAATGGACCCAGTGGAGAATCACCATAAGCGTATGCCAAGGTGTAGTTCGAAGTAGGCAAACCGAACTCACCATCCTCTGTGAAACGGGAATAGACAAACACATACTTGTCTTCGATTTTCCTCATACTCGATGCTTCAAAAAAGCGGAACACACCTTTCTGATTGCGTCCTGACACCATGTCGGTCACAATCTCCGTGCCAGGCTTCACCGTTGCCATCGTTACGGGATCGAGTTCTGCAGCGTAGGAGTTCTCAAAGCCCCAATATCCATACACGCGTCCATCGTCGTCCACAAACACAGCTGGGTCGAAGCGAAGCACTCCATCCGTGATGGCTGGATTATCCTTACTCCAATTCGTCACCACAAACGGACCGTCGGGACGGTCACTTCGGGCAATCTGTCCGTTGCGTCCTCCCGCCTGATTGTTTGGATAGAGGTAATACTCAGGCTTTGTCACAATCGTTCCGTCAGACATCTTGCGTTGCACATATCTCATCGTCACGTCAGGTGCATAGAGCACATCGCCTTGTCCATTCGGATAGAGCAGTTTTCCGTCGCGATCAGTCGCCGATTTAAAGATGATGCCATCGTAACGCCAATGAAACAAGTCCTCAACGGGTGCCGACCACACCACTTGGTCGCGTCCGCAATACTCCGTAATCAGATTGTCGTGCGAACCATAGATATACACTCGCCAATGAAGCAAGTCCTCTACAGGTGCCGACCACACCACTTGGTCGCGTCCGCAATACTCCGTAATCAGATTGTCGTGCGAGCCATAGATATACACTCGCTGCTTTCCTGGGCAGTCGGGGTCTTCAAACACGTAAGGTTCTCCATCGGGAATATACTCCCAGAGCGGCAAATAAGGGTTCTGGGCTGAAGCCGAGAGCGTAACCATCGCTCCCAACAGCAAACTTGATAAGCGTCTTTTCATTGTGATTTCTATTTTTTATGATTACTTTGAATCGAAACGAAGGATAAAACTGAAGTGACGTGGCTGATTTCCCGAAAGCGTATAACGGTCGAGGGTTCGAGCACCGAAGGAATTGATTCCACCCACGCCGTGAATGTCCTGATCGATGTTCACGTTGATGAAATTGCCTCGTTGCAATTCATATCCATGCCCCACACCTAAATTCTCCTCTCCGTAGTCCCAAACGTGAAAACAAAGTGGTTGTTCGCCTTCCACTCGCAGCGAGTGTTCATCAGAAGAAACGGCAAACCAACGAGTATCAGTGCGATTGCCATTGTCCTGAGGTTTGATGTATTCGGTCATCATCTCCCGAACAGGCAGCGAGTAGCAACCGATGTTCTGACTGGACTTGCGGTCAGGATAGTTCTCTTGCGGACCTCTTCCGTACCAATCCACCTGTTGAAAGTCAATCGGCAGTCGCAAGCGCATACCAAACTTCGGCATCAGCGGTATATTGTCAGCCGTAGGTTTGTAGTCGGCATCCACTTTCACCTCCCCCTCAGCATTGATGGTGTAAGTCAGCGTGTAGTCGGCACCAACAGGCAGTTTCATTTCAGCCTTCACAACGACAACGCCTTTCCGCTTCACACTCATTTCCTTCAGTTCACGCTTCTCTGCTGCATCGCGCCACGCACCAAGTCGCTGGGCAAAGCCATTCGCACTTTGGTTGTCGTTGACAGGTTTCCAAAAATAGGGTTCAAGGGGTGCTTTCAGCATTTGTTTACCATTGATTATCCATTCTGCCAATGCGCCGCTATTGTCAATCAGAATCTGTCCACGTCTGGTAGTCACCCAAATGCCGTCGGCGGTTTTCTTCATCTTAGGTATCCTTTTGGATGGTTTCAACTCAGCCTTTCTGAACGAACCACTCCAGTGGAACTGCTGATGTGCCACAGCAAAACCTGCA
>OMTC01000440.1 GCA_900313845.1 uncultured Prevotellaceae bacterium | reverse complement strand
GGAGTGCTCATTGGCTATTCCTACGATATGAATGGTGAAACGGGCAAGGGTACTATCAAGATGCAAGGAAAGAAATTCGTGAATACTTTTGCCGACCATGTCATTTGGTTTAATGGTAAGACACTTTGGACACTTGTGAAAGAAAATGAAGAAGTGAATGTGACGACACCGACGCCTAAGGAATTGGCAGGTATCAATCCTTACTCTTTTCTTGATATGTATAAGTCGGGTTATAAGGCAAGTATGGGAAAATCAACAGCCACTTATTATGAAGTGGTTCTGACTTCCACTTCCGCTTCTAACAATATGAAGAATGTGGTGGTGCATATCCTGAAGAACACCTACGAACCTCGCTATGTGAAACTGACTACGGCGGATGGTGTTGTGAATAAAGTTACAGTTACGAAGTATGTTATTACACCTAAATAGTATAAAAATATGGAACATATCAGATGTTTGATTATCGGTTCAGGTCCTGCAGGTTACACTGCAGCCATCTATGCAAGTAGGGCTAATTTGGAGCCTGTTGTGTATGAAGGAATTCAGCCAGGAGGACAGTTGACAATCACCGACTCAATTGAGAATTTCCCAGGACATCCAGAGGAAATCAGCGGTCCCGACTTGATGGACTTGATGCGCCAGCAGGTGGAGAAGTTCGGTGTGGAGATTCGTCAGAATATCTGCGTGAAGTCGGATTTAAGTCAGGCACCTTACCATTTTTGGTTTGATGATGATTCGGAAGTAACAGCGGATGCTGTGATTATAGCTACAGGTGCAACTGCCAAGTTCCTGGGACTTGAAGACGAAAAGAAATATATGGGACAGGGTGTGAGTGCCTGTGCCACTTGCGATGGTTTCTTCTACAGGAAACGTGTCGTTGCTGTTGTGGGTGGAGGTGACACTGCTTGTGGTGAAGCCATCTATTTGGCAGGACTTGCTGCAAAGGTTTATCTCATTGTTCGCAAACCATATCTTCGTGCTACAAAAATCATGCAGGAACGCGTGATGAACAATCCAAAGATTGAGGTTTTGTTTGAAACCAACACACTTGGACTCTATGGTGAGAATGGTGTGGAGGGAGCTCATTTGGTACATCGCAAGGGTGAGGCTGATGAGAAGAAATATGACTTGCCTATCGATGGTTTCTTCTTGGCAATCGGTCACAAACCAAATTCTGATATTTTCAAGCCTTGGATTGAAACGGACGAAACGGGTTTCATCAAGACAGAAGGTGCTTCTCCAAAAACAAATATCCCTGGCGTTTTCGCTGCGGGTGATGTGGCAGACCCAACGTATCGTCAGGCTGTTGTGGCAGCAGGCTCAGGTTGTAAAGCAGCTATGGAAGCTGAAAAGTATCTGATGTCAATTAAAAATTAAGAATGAAGAATTAAGAATGAAGAATGTATTTTACCTCCATCCGGATGGCATTATTCGTCATTCTTCATTCTTAATTCTTCATTAAAATAATATCACCATGAACTTCTCGCGTGCAAAATTGTTGTATAAACTGATTCGAAAGAATCAGAAACTTGCTACTCGACGCCATCCCATGATAGACAAAAACAAGGCCATGAAGGTGTTCATCTATATCATGGCTGCTTTTTGGGCTGCTTATCTCATGTTCTTTGGCATCATGTTCGGTACGATTGATTTCGGAACGGCATTTGAGAATTTCGACATGATTGATGGGGGTATGATTTGGTTCCTCGTCATGGATTTCTATCTGCGTTTCAGTATGCAGGAAACCCCTGCTCAGGAAATCAAACCATATAAACTCCTTCCCATCAAACAGAATTTCCTGCTCAACGTGTTCCTGATACGCTTGGGCTTACGTGGTTACAATCTCTTTTGGTTTTTCTTCCTTTTACCATTTGGCATTCTTGCCGTTGTGAAATTCTATGGCATTTTAGGATTGTTGGGATGGCTGTTCGGTTGGTGGCTGCTGTTTGTGCTGAATAGTTATTGGTATTTGATATTCCGCACACTCAATCAGCGTAGTTGGCTCTATCTGTTGATTCCTACTGCCGTGTATGCTGCACTGATTTATTTCGGCATGTTCCATAGCAGCGAGAACCAATGGCTGTTTGATGGAAGCGTGCAGTTGGGACGTGCTTTCTGTC
>OMTC01000442.1 GCA_900313845.1 uncultured Prevotellaceae bacterium | reverse complement strand
ACCCTTGTGGTTGTTGCAGTCGAAACCTTTCACCGAACTACCTCGATTGCAGTTGAAAGCGATGCAATTGTAAGCATAGTGCACACCTTTCGATGAACCGCCTGTTCCATTACCTCCCAACTTGATGCCGTTTCCATTACCAGAAAAAGACATGTTTCCACTTTTCTTAATATAATCCTTCACCCACTGATGGTCTTCAGCCTTACCTGAATCCCATGCCCAGCACTCAGCCATCACAACGGAATAATCCGTCTCATAAAGGTCCCAAGCATCATCACTATTGTGCCAAGCTCTACAACGAATGAAACGGTTGCCCTTGCTTGCAGGCGAATCCATCGGCGTCAGAGCCATAATTCGTATCGTAGTCGCAGTTGTGATGGGAATCGCAATCGATGATGTCGTTGTAGGCACACCACGAGCCATCGTTCGATGAACCATGTCCACTGTCACTGAAGTCATGTCCGAAACCTAATTGCAAACCCGTGTCGAGATTATACGAAAACTCACAACGTTCAATGCGGTTGTGCGAGCCCTCCAATTTGATGCCATTGTCGGCAGCATGAGTGATATGCAGACCAAAGAACCACCAATAATTACCCGTCAACAGGATTCCTCGGTCTCCCACACTTTGGTCGTACAACTGCTGTTCGAAGTCAATCACAGGTTTTTCGTCCTCATAGCTGCGAACCACAATTGGGGCATCAGCTGTACCCGATGTTGTGATGCGAATCGTATATTTCTGACCGTCTTTCTTCATGGTAGGTTTGTAGGTTCCACCTCTACAAACAATCTCATCACCAGGCTGTGCCTTATCTACTGCATACTGCAAATTGAACCACGGCTTTTCAATCGTTCCATCTCCATTTTCGTCGTTTCCATCGGGAGAAATGTAATAGGAATGCACTGCCACAGGGAAGGGTTTTGTAGGGATGGGCACACCCACCGTGATGTAAGTGGAATCCTCTGGTTCGACAGGGGTATCAGGGGTTGCCGAGTTCAGCGTAATGGTAATGTCATCCAAATAGATGGTTGCGCTCTGACAAGTGAAACGAATCAGCACTTCGGTATCTGCCTCATCCGAATTCACTTTGTAGGAACTGCTACCGTAAGGAGTAGAAGAAGAAACCGTTGACACACCTAATTCAGTCCATGTGGCACCGCCATCCGTGGACTTCTCCACCGTCAATTTCTTACCACTTCCCGAAGCACGATGAATAAAGCTCACTCTGCCAGGCTGATTCAGCACAGGGGTAATCAGATAGCTGCCAGCACTACTCATCGTGGCTCTCACACTATTATTATCCTTCTTGGCATATACTCCTTTGATTTTCCAATCACCCGATCCTAAAGTCACAGTTGTTTCAGTGGAAGGAGCCGACGTAGGCAATCCAGTCTCAAAGTCTTCCTTCAGGTCTGTGGCAAAAGCGCAAGCATTCACCAACAAGAAGACCAAAAACATGTAAATCCTTTTCATTTTATCCATGATAGTTAGCTAATTTCTATTTCTTTTCGCATACACGCCACAAAGATACAACGGATTTTGTTTCTTGCGCAACAAAAGCGTAAAAAAATAATAAAAAAGGAGCACACCTTTACGATATGCTCCAAACATCATAATGCTTCGAATGTACTGGCACTCTCTTTCGAACGTACTGACGCTTTCCTTTGTTTATGCTGAACCTTTAGCTCGGCGTTAGCCAATCTCTCCTTTGATTGAACTAAACCTTTTCTTTGATTCTACTGAAAAACCGAGCCCTCAACGTTAACACGGCGAGCCCTCGTTATCGAAACGCCGAGCGCTCACTGAAACGATAACGAGCCCTCGGCAACTAGTTAAATCCAAAGGAGCGCTTCAGTGAATCCCCAAATACGGTTCAGAAAGTCCCCAAATGCGATTGACCTTTTCCGAGCTCTAAGTTCCGAAATCCCCTCATCAAGGCAGAACTATTCAGAGCAAAAAAAAGAGCATATCGTAATGATATGCCCCAAACAAAAAAAGGTTTTT
>OMTC01000443.1 GCA_900313845.1 uncultured Prevotellaceae bacterium | reverse complement strand
TTCACTTCATCCAATGTCACCAGTTTATTCACGATGGCATAGATCGTGATACCAGCAGAAGAGTGGATGGATAGTTTACGAGCGATATTCCTTCTGTGTGTTGTCACCGTATTGACACTGATACAGAGGTGGTCGGCAATTTCCTTGTTCGCCATACCCTTTGCCACACACACAACAATCTCACGCTCTCTTTCGGACAATTGCTCATCATTCGACGACAGGTCGTTTTCATTCCTCTGCACTTCGTCTTGCTCCTCCTGACGAGTTTTATTGAAATGAGCCAGTCGGCGAACGGCAGGCGTGAAAATGTTATCCTCCACACGGCAATGCACCTCCAAATCCTCCTGAGTGCGATACAACTCATAAATCACGGCATTCAGTTCATTGTCGATACCCTTTTGAGGATAATACTGAATGAAGAGGTTCTTCAACTCGCGCAACTTATGGTCGATGCTCTCATGATGCTTCGAAAGCAAATGATTATTGTGGTCGGCGAGCACTGGATTGTCACCCGATAGAAGTTTCTCAACGTAAGAAAAAGTGACCTTTTCCTCATATTCCATGTGCTTACGAACCTCCTCCACGTAGGAGTCAAAGAATTTCAGCACCAGGAAAGCCACCTCATTCTTCACGGAGCAATCGATGGCATTCAGCATATTCCTACGCATCATAGGGAATTGGTAATCAAGGAAATAAGCATGGGTTTGCTTCAGATAATCCAAAAGCGACTTCACGCTCAGGTCTCCCAAGATGATGGGAGAATTCTTTGCGCCATCCTTCACGTAGTTGATAACCGCAATGAAGGTGTCAGCATCCACATCCCTCTGTTGGCACACATCCTTGATGGTCTTTTCTCCAAAACCGAAGGAAATGCCAAACCGACTCATCACTTGCAACAATCGATAGTCATTTGCAAGCACATAACTGACTTTGTCTGATGTCTTATATTCGCCAGCCATACCGCTATCACTTATTCTTTCAAATTTCTGCAAAGTTAGTGGAAAATGAGAAAAAGTGCAAACTTTTTAGCATTTTCTCGATTTATCCCCCTTTCTATACTCAATAATGAGTATTGTTTTTCTTTGAAAAATGCAATATCTTTGCAGTTTGAAAATATATAACATACACGCATGAAATTAAGTGAACTATATACTGGTGAGAGCGGCGTCATCGTCAATGTGAAAGGACATGGCGGTTTCCGCAAGCGCATCGTGGAGATGGGCTTCATCAAAGGGGAACTCGTGGAAGTGCTTCTCAATGCTCCTCTTCGAGACCCTGTGAAATACAAAATCATGGACTACGAGGTTTCGCTCCGCAGAGCTGAAGCCGACCTCATTGAAGTGGTCAGTGAGAAGGAAGCAAAGATTTTGGAACAGCAGGAGGAACAGAATCAGGATGGCATTTTATTGGATAAGCAGGAGGCACAACGTAGGAGAATGCGCGAAATGGCTCATCAGCGCGGCAAGATCTTCAACATCGCCAGTGGTGCCCATGAGCGTGTGGGTAATTATTCTGGTGTGACGGTGGATGCCAAGGAAGGTGTGTTCACACACGAAGGCTACAAATTTCATATCGTGGATTTGCCTGGAACGTATTCTCTCACGACATACACTCCAGAGGAACTCTATGTCAGAAAATACATCATCGACAAGACTCCTTCCGTCATCATCAATGTGGTGGATGCATCGAATCTGGAGCGCAATCTCTATCTCACCACCCAACTCATCGACATGGACGTGCCAATGATTATGGCTCTGAATATGTATGATGAATTGCGAGCAAGCGGCAACAAACTCAATCAGGCTTTGCTCGGGGAATTGTTGGGTGTTCCCGTGATTCCGACAGTGGGAAGAACGGGTGAAGGTGTGAAAGAGCTCTTTTCTACTATCATTGCTATCCACGAGGGACGAAAGAACACATTCCGACATATCCACGTGAATCATGGACGTCTTCTTGAAGAGAATATCGACAAGGTGGAAGAACAAATACGTGTGAATCCTGAGCCTCACTTCAATTATTCTGCTCGCTTTCTCTCCATCAAGATGCTTGAGAACGACAAGCAAATCATCGAGGTGTGCAAGCGTTTTCCGAACTTCAACGATATTAAGGCAACAACAGATAGGTGCAAACAGTTCATCAAGGAGGAATTGAAGGAGGATTCCGAGAGCGCCATCACGGATGCGAAATATGGTTTCATTCGTGGAGCACTGAAGGAGTGTTTCGTCAAAAAGACGCATTACACGCGCCATCTCACTCAATATCTCGATTCAGTTGTCACGCACAAGTGGCTGGGCTATCCCATCTTCCTCCTTTTGATGTTTATCACCTTCTTCAGCACTTTCAAGATAGGCGAATATCCCATGATTTGGATTGACAATCTGGTTTCGTGGATAGGTGAGCAAGTGGGCACCAACATGCCTGACGGACCGCTCAAGGACCTCATCGTGGAAGGTATCATTGCCGGTGTGGGAGGCGTTATCGTGTTTTTGCCAAACATCATGATTCTCTATGCTTTCATCTCATGGATGGAGGATTCGGGCTACATGGCTCGAGCAGCTTTCATCATGGACAAACTGATGCACCGCATGGGACTTCATGGCAAATCCTTCATTCCGATGATTATGGGATTTGGATGCAATATTCCAGCTATCATGTCCACTCGCACCATAGAGGACCGCAAGAGCCGACTCATCACAATGCTGATTATCCCGCTCATGTCGTGCCAGGCTCGCCTCCCTGTTTATCTCATCATCACTGGTGCCTTCTTTCCACGTTACAACTATCTCGTCATCTTCGGACTCTATTTACTGGGAGTTGCCCTCTCCATCCTGATGGCAAAACTCTTCAATCGATTTGTGGTGCATGGGGAGTCCTCTCCTTTCGTGATGGAATTGCCACCGTATCGATTGCCTTCTGCAAAGTCAGTTTTTCGCCATACGTGGGAAAAGGGAAAGCAATATCTCCACAAGATGGGAACCATCATCCTCCTTGCATCCATCGTGGTGTGGGGACTCTCCTATTTTCCTCAGCAACAAGAAGGAATGACCCGAGAGCAGCACATGGAACAAAGCTACATCGGACGCATCGGAAAAG
>OMTC01000445.1 GCA_900313845.1 uncultured Prevotellaceae bacterium | reverse complement strand
CCACAGCTCCCGACTTCAATCCTTTCACCGCCAATTTCACGTCGGCATAGGCTGTGGCAAGTACCACGGGAATGTCTTCATGTTGACGATGAATGGTGCGGAGCCACATCAATCCCTCTTGTCCCGAATTCACACCGAGCGTGAAATTCATGTCGAGCAGAACCACATCCACCTCCTCCTGTTGAAGAGTTGGAAGAATCTTTTCAGGCGTGGAAAGAGTGATGACACGTTCAAACACTCCCTCCAAGCAGATTTCCGCTGCGGTGAGGATGGCAGGGTTGTCATCCACCACCAAAATCGTTCCATAGTTAGCCATTGTTCTTTAAATCAGCCATTTAATGATACATCCACATATAATCGCTATGCCAAAACTGAGCAAAGTACCAGCCAACACATATTCTGTTTTGGCTCGTTCATAGTCTCGGAATCGAAGAATAGATTTGGCTGTGATGATGAAACCCACTGCTCCGAATTGTCCTGCTATGATGAGCACAAGGCTCAGCAGGCGTTCCAAATTGCCAATCAAAGCACCTGCATTCTTCAGTTCTTTGTCTTTCGCTTTTGGAAGGTCGATTTCATAGCGAGTGAGAATCATTTTGATAAAGATATTGGCAGGTTTGGTACAGATGATGACGGCGGAGAGGAAAGCAGGGAGAATCAAAGCATACTTCTGAGGAATCCATGCAAATTGTCCCCATCCGTTCCCAATGAAATAGCTCACAATCAGTAATACAAAGATATGCAGGATTTGGTCGCCTACGAACCAAACCAAAGTCTGTGTTTTTACATAACTTTTGGCAATGTCAATCATCAAATGCGTCACTCCTATGATGACGGCATAGCCCCAAAGTTGGTAGTTTCCGATAGCCACCCATGAGAGAAGCGCGATGATGAGAGCATGCACATACATGAAAGCACTTTTGTGGTGTTTTCGCTCTTTGGACTCGCACAGTGCATTGCTCTGCAAGAGAAAATCCCCTACAAGATGCGCTAAGAGCAGGTTTGCAAAAAGAATCGTGTTTAGCATGACGAGTCGAATTGAAGGGATTCAAAGTATTTCACTGCATTGTGGATTTGTTGCCATGATGCGGCAGAGGAATGTTGGTTCACGGCGGCTTGACTAATGCCCAGGTGCTCAGCTATTTGTTGTTCGTTCTGTCCTTGCAGTCGGAGTAAGAGGATTTCGCATTGGCGAGAAGTTGCCTTGTTGATGAATGTGTCCACCATGCCCAAAATTACGGGGAGTTCCCGATGCACATTTTCTGCCTCGCGAATTGTCAGGGTTTCCTTGCCACTCATTTCGTTCAGTCCTCTACCCGAAAGATAGATGGCTTCACCGTCAATCACTCCCTCCGTCTCGTCGTTGATGCGCAGGCTGCCGATTCCCAGAGCCATACGGATGCCATATTTGCGAAATTCGCTATTGGCTGTCTCACTCACGAATACTTTCACATGGCATTTCAGTGAGAGGGCGATGCGCAGTGCTTTCCTTGCATCTGCCATCACGCACTCCATCGAGTCGCCACGGATGACATCGAGTCGCCACGGATGATGCGTCCCCAGGAATCCGAACAGATACCCTTCATGATGGGGAAGAAGTTGTTAAGATGCCGTTTGAGTCTCATGGTATCCTCTGCCGACATGGAGGTGGAACTGACTATGTCAGCCGAAAGTGTTGCGTATATCATTGATTCTTATATATTTGTGAATTTTGAACCTTGAATCTTGAAACAGCGCTTTGCGCCCTGAAACCGACCTTCGGTCTTGAACCTTGATGTTCCTTTTTGCCGCAAAGATACAAAAAGAGAATATATACTACAAATAATTTATAAGTAAAATCACTTATTTTTGATGATTATAAGTCTTTTTACTTATATCTCCCCCTTGAGATAGGTTCTATATAGGCATTTTCGCTTATAATGGATGATTATAAGTCTTTTTGCTTATGTGCTTTTTTCGTTTAACGAAGTTAGTACGTGAAGAGTGAAGCGTGAAGAGTGAAGCGTGAAGGGTGGAGCGTGAAGAGTGAAGCGATTTCATCCGGAAGGCATTTTTCACTTTTCACTCTTCACTTTGCACTTGAAACTGTATGATTTTCATACACAATGCTGTATGATTTTCATACAATCTGCATTTAGCGGGGAGAAAACAGATACAACTGTCAAG
>OMTC01000449.1 GCA_900313845.1 uncultured Prevotellaceae bacterium | reverse complement strand
GACGAAGTGGAGGAAGGACTCGAAGCAGGCGAGCAAGTAGTCACCAGTGGCTACGAAGCCTTCAAGGACAACGAAGTGCTGGAGATGAAATAAGGCCCCCCTCCAGCTCCCCCGAGGGGGAGGAGAGAGTGATAAGTGAAAAGTGAAAAGTGAAGAGTGAAAAGTGGGGTGTGAAGCGTGGAGTGTGAAGCGATTTCATCCGGATGGCATTTTTAATTATTAACTTTTAATTTTTAACTTTCTCAAGAATCCTTATTAATCCTTTAAATCCCTGATAAAATTCACATAATCAATGAAATATTTCCTATCAATAGCTCGCCGATTCAAGACGGCAACACTGCTCAATCTTTTGGGGCTCATCGTGGCATTCACCACATTCTATCTGCTGATGACGCAGGTGGATTACAGCCGCAGTTACAACACTGGCATCACGGACAGCCATCGAATCTATCGTGTCGAAATCTCTGGCATTTTCGCAAATCAATGGGGAACCAATATTTGCCGACCTATCGCCGAGATGATTGAAGCCATGCCAGAAGTGGAATCCATGTCACTTCTTCAAGAAGGAAGTCCAATCACTGTGAAAGCAGGCAACGTGGAACTGAAAAGTCCTTGTGTGCAAGGAAACAACCACATGCTCAAGACCTTTGCCCCTCGTTTGCTTTCGGGACAACTCGATTACAGCGATGACGATAAGGATGGCGTTTTGTTGCCTGCTTCTTTGGCAATGAAACTCTTTGGACGTGTTGATGTGGCAGGTGAGATGGTGCAGCCGATGTTGTTTGGAACAGATATTCATGTACGCATCAGGGGCGTCTATGAAGATTTTCCCGCCAATTGCGATTTTCCCAATGCTGGATATTGCAATTTTTACGATGAAAACAAGGATGAATTCACCAACTACAATTACGATTGCTATGTGATTGCTATGTGAAGTTGAAAGAGAATGTCAATGGAGATGAATTGCTTGGCGATAATTTTTCAGAGAAGGTGAAGAAGTTCATCTTTCAGCAGTTGTTGTCTTCAGCTTCACCCGAGGAATTGGCTTCGATATCCGAGGAGGAAATGAACCAGCAGTTTGAGCAAGCCTTTGGCAAGATGAAGTTCCGTCTTGTGCCCATCAGCGAAACCTATTTCTCTGGAGTAAATGCCAATCATGACAAAGGAAATCCAGGCATGTACTTCATCCTCCAATTGGCTTGCATACTCATCTTGGCTTGCATACTCATCATCATCGTGGCAAGCATCAACTTCCTCAATTTCACCTTGGCAGAAAGTCCTGCCCGCTTCAAGAATGTCAATACGCGCCGCATCTTGGGCGAAACCACCTGCCGACTGCGCCTCGAACTCATCGCTGAGAGCATTTGCGTGTCATTGTTCGCTTGTGCCGTTTCCTTCTTCTTCATCTGGCTCATCAGCCTTTCACCCGAAGCACAACAACTCTTGGCGGGCAACATTTCGTTAAGCCATCACCCTGGAATCATCGGCATCATGCTTCTCTTGAGTGTGGCAGTGGGCATAGCTGCTGGCACCTATCCTGCCTTTTTTGTGACGAGTTTTCAGCCTGTTCTGGCATTGAAAGGCAGTTTCGGACTCTCGCCTCGAGGTCGCCAGTTGCGCACAGCACTCATCTGCTTGCAGTTTATCATCTCTTTCCTCTTGGTGGTGTATATCAGCATCCTTTATCTTCAGTCCCACTACATCTACAATTCCGATTATGGTTTCGACAAGGACGAAGTGGCATACGTGGATGTCCGTTCCCTTTTGTCAGGAAAGAAAGAAACCATCCGTAGCGAATTGCTTCGGCAGACAGGCATCGAAGATGTCAGCTATTCCTCGGCAGCTTTGGGTACATCGGATTCTTATATGACTTGGGGACGTAGCGATGCGGACCATCAAATCAATTTTGTCTGTATGTTTGTGGATTATCATTATCTCAACACCATGGGCATTCAGTTGAAGGAAGGTCGCGATTTCAATGAGCACGATGAAGGTTGCTACATCATCAACGAGGCCGCTCATCAAGCATGGCCTTGGGTGAAACTCGACCAGAAAATCTTGGCGAAGGAAGACGAATTTCCAATAGTAGGTTTTTGCGAGAATGTGCGTTTTGGTTCCACCCGATTGGACCGTAATTCCGAGCCTTTGGCATTCTTCATTCCTGGGGGTATGTATAATCAATGGGACAATTTGTATGTCCTCAACATACGCATCGCAGCAGGTGTGAACAAGAAAGAAATGCGTCAGAAGATTCACGACATCATCATGAATATCGATGGCACCACGGAAGTGGAAGTCAAATTCCTCGACCAGCAGTTGGAAGACCTCTATCAGGAGGAGTTCCGTTTCATTCGTCAGGTGCTGGCATTCTCCTTCATTTGCCTCTTGATTACCCTCATCGGCGTGTTCTGCCTCACCATGTTCGAAACCGAATACCGTCGAAAGGAAATAGGCATCCGCAAGATTTTGGGCAGTTCCGAAAGCGAAGTGCTTCAGTTGCTTTGTCGTCGCTATGCCATCCTGTTGCTCATCAGTTTCATCGTGGCAGCACCCGTGGCATGGTATATCGGCAACGAATGGCTTCAGAATTTTGCCGACCGCACCCCCATCTATTGGTGGATTTTCCCATTATCCTTCCTTCTCGTCAGTTTCGTTGTCCTCCTCACCGTCATCATCCAAACATGGAATGTTGCCACGATGAACCCT
>OMTC01000451.1 GCA_900313845.1 uncultured Prevotellaceae bacterium | reverse complement strand
TATGCAGCGAATCGCGACTGAATGTCTCTAAAAAAGTTTGGCGAAACAATATAACCTGTCTTGACATATTCATTCGAGATCTCTGCGTGAGTATGCGTTTTCAGCCGCCGAAAGTTCATAACAAAACCATCAAAATCAACGGCAGCCGGAAAATAATGATAATATAATGTATACTGGTTAGAAAAGACCTTATCATTAAATGACCGAACTGCTGCAGCCGATTTCTTTTGCACAGTTTCCGCGTCATCTCCTGCTTTTTTCGATTCTTTGGCAACACTCTTTGAAATACATCCGCCCACGCTTTTTAACAATGCTTCCGCTGCTTCCAATTCACACACCTGAACGACGTCACTCTTAGGCTTGCATGGATTCCCATGCAATGCAAGATCGCAGGCTGGAGATATTACAACCACATATTGGCTGGGAGAACCTTCAGTTTTACGCCTAAGAACTTCTCCCGGTTTAACATAATCTGAATCCTCTAAATTTGAGACATAGAACTCGTCCGGTGCATATGCGTCATCTTCATCCATCGCCTCATGCAAATGCATGACAACACTTCTTGACAACGCCCTTTCAGCATTCTCACTACCAGCAGTATCTACATATTTCTTCCATGAATCCAATCTTGGTACAATCGCCTTGTCGAAGATATCCTTCAATTGCCGATCTATCACACCATCACATCCAAGAATCTTAGTCAGACCGACTTCCTGCGCTATTTCAAACCGTTCAAACGCAGCATCATACGGTTTATCGCCCTTCTTAAATGCGCCAAGCAAATACTGGAAACTCAAAGGATCCTGTGTTGCCGTAAACACAACAATCGGCATACGCCGATGCATGGCATTTAGGTCATCAATCAACAACTGCCCTGCATCTGCTTGCTCGGCAAGTTTCAAGTCTAGAATGATTCCATCGATGGCACACGCCACACACGCCCAACAAAGGGTATCAGCATCATCAACGGCAAGAAGGTTTATATAAAATGAAGAATGAAAAATGAAAAATGAAGAATGAAGAATAAAGAATGAAGAATGAAATAATACTCTTCGTTTTCGTCCATTAAGATAGAAATATTCTCAATAAGTCATCAATATTCTGTTTTTGAATGCAATAGGATTCTCCCCTCGGAATGTCCTGTTGCATTCTCTTTTTGACAACTTGACATCATAAATTCAGTATTTCTTTTGTTCATATCAGCAAAAAAACATAAATTTGCAGAATTACTAATTGTAAAGCATTTATAAACACTTTATTGTCTAACTAACTCCTGTAATTTTATGAAAAAGAAATTACTCTTTGCAGCACTTACGCTCTACCTCTACAACGTGGGAGCGCATGCGTATTTCACCGAAGGAAATGACTGGGGAACCCGTGCCAGCACGGCATCGTGGGGACTGAAAGTCTATTTCAAAAAGTTCCTCGAAGCACCTGAGGATGGTGAAGAAGGTGCTGAACCTGTTTGGGATGGTAAGACCTACCTCATCTATGATTTCTCTCTTACCAAGAACGCATGGAAGAACCTTTTCATCGACTCCGCTACAGCTCTCTACGTAGATTTGGGCTCCCAATCCAACTTCTACTTCTCTGTGCTCGACAATGACAACGGCACTTTCAAGATTTATGGTGCGGAAAGAAACCCAGCCTTCAATCCTACAGAGTATCCTAACAGCTACTTGGGCGTGGAAATGACAACCAATACGGATGGCAAGGTGACTATTTCCGACATCAATTCGTCAGCAAGGAAAACTACGAGGCTCAGCAGGAAAAGGTGGCTCAATACGAGGCTGCTGTGACACTCGGCAACGCCATTGAGCGTGCTGAAGCCAACAAGATTGACGTGGCTGCTGAAAAGGCTGTGTATGAGAACACGAACAGCACCAAGGAGGAACTGGAAGCAGCAACTGTTTCGGTGAACACGAAGATTGCCAACAACACCGAGAACATTTACTCTCCTGACAATCCACTCAACATGGATGCTGACTACGTGGTGAACACTACCTTCGATAATACCGAAGGATGGACCACCAACACTGGTGCTCAGAACACAGGTACTGCTACCAACAAGACTGCTGAAGCAGGTCGCGACGGACTGTATCACTTCACAGGTAGCTTCTGGGAGAACTGGAACGGCTCCGCATTCACAGGTAAGCTCTACAAGCAGATGACTCAAATGCCTAAGGGTGTGTACTATCTCCGCATGGCTGCATTCTGCAACAGCGGCGAAGGCTCTTACGTTTATCTCAACAACGACAGCGTAGAGGTGACATACGGTTCGCCTGAGACTTACGAACTGTTCGCACTCGTTGAGGAGAGCGACACCGTTGAAATCGGTCTGAAGGTTGTTTCTGGTGGTAACAACTGGGTAGGTATCGACAATGTTCACCTTGAGTACTACGGAAACAAGGCTTCATCCTTTGCTTACTATTTCCAGCAGAGAAGAGCCATCGATTTCTCGCACGTGGGTGAATTCTACCAGAAGGCAGCAAAGGACGAATTCGACAATGCTGTCAACAGCATCCTCCCTGCTACTCCAGAAGAAGCAGTTGCCGCTTTGGACACTTACAATGCAGCATGGGAAGTATTCAGCGCTAACGCTGCTGCTTACGAGGCTCTGAACAAGGCATACCAGATTGGTGAAGCTACGCTCGACGAAGGATTCGAGGACGACGACTTGTCTGACTACATCATGGACATTCCAGACCTGCTGGAGGAAGGCGAAATGACGACTGAAGAAGCGTTGGCTATGACGAAGAAGGTTGAAGAACTGACTGAAGCTGCTCGCAGGAAGTATAAGGAAGGTCAGGACATCACTTCGCTCATCACAAACGCCAACTTCGACCAGAGCGGTTCGATTGGTTGGTTGGTTGATACCAAGACTGTTAACAACGCATACTCTTCAGGTCCTGCAGTGGCAGGTCTGCCTCAGAACCAGAATGGTGAGCGTTGGAACAACAACTTCGACTACTACCAGACCCTCACTGGCTTGCAGAATGGTGTGTATGAACTGAAGGCACAGGCATTCTACCGC
>OMTC01000452.1 GCA_900313845.1 uncultured Prevotellaceae bacterium | reverse complement strand
TTTTCTTTGATAACCAATCCATCTTTGATGATTGCTTCTACAAACTTAGGTTTTACCATCACTCCATTGTTTGCAATCGCATTGTAGAATGTAACTGTTGATATGGGTGGTATCTGTGTTTCATAGCCAATAGACATCCATGCTAATGCGGTTTTCGACCAGTTGCTGCGATCAGCTTTCGGCATACGGATAACGGGAGTAGCAGCACCTACGAACGGAAGTTCCAGGTCGGTTCCGATACCTATTCGATGCAGACCTTCAACGAATTTCTCAGGGCAGTCGTGATAGTGTTTGTCGATCAGACGACTCACGCCTATATTCGAGGAGTACATCAACGTGTGGGCAACGTCCATCTCACCATAACCGCCACGATTCCAATTGTGGTCTTTCATCGAGGAACCATACATGTTGTACACACCGCCGTTTCCGTTAGTGGTTTCGTTCACATCGAGCATTCCGTCGTCCAGGCCTACAAGGATGGATGCGGTCTTAAAAGTGGAACCAGGTTCCATCAGGGCAGCAAGGGCGAAGTTGCGAGCTTCGTAGTACTCACCATCATCGTAGAGTGATAGGTTGACGATTGATTTCACATCGCCTGTCTTTGTTTCCATCAGCACCACAACCCCCATATCAGCCAGACCACCTGCCTGCTTGATAACACGGAACTCCTCACGAAGTGCATTCTCGCTGATGTCCTGCATAGAGACATCAATGGTGGAAACAATATCGTAACCATTAATTGGCTTGATATCGATGAGGTCGACATAGCGGTTCAGTATCTTACGGCGGTGCATGATGCCTGGTACTCCACGCAGCAGGGAGTCGTAAGCTAGTTCAAGACCTGATTTGGCAGATTTGTTCTCTTTATTGTCCTTGTCGCCATACATATCACCAAGTGTACGACGGGCCAATGAACCGAAAGGCTTCTTGCGATTATTACGGGGAACAATATTCAGTCCAACGAAGTATTTATGTTTGTCGTAATCACGGAAGAACGGGAGTGCCATCAACTCTTTATACTGAATGTAGTTAAGTGTTTTGTGCTTACACACTTCGTAATAGCGACTTTGCGACCTCCATCCTTCTGTCAAATGACGACGATAGTCAGCAGCAGTAGCTGAGGGACAAATATGACTCAGACCCTCACAAATGGAATCGAGGGTTTGGGCATACTTACCCTTGCCCAGAAAAAGGGAATCTTTCGCGAAATATATAACAGAATCCTGATGAATGAACTCGTTGTTCTTGATAGCACCCTTCGATAGTCCCGATTTGAAATCGATATAAATCTTATAGTCAGGAAGGTCGCTTGCCATTATTCCCATTTCTTCTTATCGACCGTCATGGTTTTTACCATAAAGAAGATAATACCGACACAGAAAAGCAATGCCAGTATGATTACCAGCGTGAACTGACCTGAAATATATTTTTTGTCAAATTTCATTGCTTTTCGTTTTTTATTGTTTACGATTGTCGTCGGTTTTGATAATGAATGGTGGAGTTGTGGAGTGAAGCAGAAGCGAGTCGCCATTGTGTTTCAACAGATTGACTATTTCCGATTGTCGGCTGGCATTGAGTAGTTCACTCTCAATGGTAAGCACCCGATATTGCTCTTCCTGCAGTTCCATTTTTAAGCTGTCGATCAACAGGGCATCTTGCTGACTGGAGTATCTATTGCCTGTGTATATAATGGCGAGCACAACTAGAAACATAAAGAAGACGACTTGGTGGAGCATGAAACGACTTTGCAGAATGTCACCTCCTATGATGGACTTAAGGGTGATTTCTCCCAGACTGTCTTCGTCCTCGTCCTCATCGGCTTCGGTAAACTTCCTAATAGCCTCCATGGCACGCTTCTGCTCCTCCAATTCCCTTGCTTCGTCTTGGGTCAGTTCCGTGTCTTGTTCCTCAATGATGTTTTTACTGTCCTCTTCCATTATTAACTCAATTTAAACGCTTAACTCTGTACGTTTATGTCAACTTTTCAACTATTAACTTTCAATCAATTTTTAGACGCCACTCTCAGCTTTGCACTTCTCGACCGTGGATTCTTTGCCTGTTCATTGTCATCGGGGATGATGGGCTTGCGTGTGATAAGCTTGAAGGGTGAAGATA
>OMTC01000453.1 GCA_900313845.1 uncultured Prevotellaceae bacterium | reverse complement strand
AGCACAACTGTTTGGTGGCGAGCCTGACGAGCAGGGAAAGCCTACACGCCCCTTGCATACCTACACCATCATCAATGCCATCAGGGATAAGAACGTGCTCCGATTCCATGTGGACTATGAGAGCACCATGAAGATGAAAAGTGACGTGGAGCGCAAGCAGGTGTGGGGCATCGACAAAGACGAGGCATTGCACCATCCGCAACGCATCAGCATTGTGACGAGATACATCATCGACAACTTTAACGAGAAGACCAAACTGCACAAGTTTAACAGCATTCTTGCAGTGGACAGCGTGCCTACTGCCATCAAATACTATAACGAGTTTAAGAAGCAGTTGGCTGAGCCTGGAACTCCCGACTTGAAAGTAGCCACCATCTTTACCTATGCTGCCAATGAACCTGAGGAGGACGAATGGGGACTGGGAGATGATGAGAATCCTGAAGAAGCAGGCAAACTGGACATGCAATCGCGCGATGCACTGGATGCTGCCATCAAGGACTATAATAAGATGTGGAACACCAACTTTTCGACAGATGGCGATAAATTCCAGAACTACTATAAGGATGTATCGCTCCGCATGAAGAATAAGCAGATCTGAACACGCTATGGGTGGATAAGAATCTGAAGATGCATGGACTGTTGCAAGCCTATAGCAGAACAAACAGAATACTGAATGCAGTCAAGAATTGCGGTAATATTGTATGTTTCCGCAACCTGGAGGATGCCACCAACAAGAGCTTGGCAATCTTTGGTGACGAGAAAGCCAGTGGGCTGGTATTCATGAAATCGTTTGAAGAATACTACAGCGAAGGATATGAGGACGAGAAAGGCAATTACCATGAACCATACACGGAATTGGTGAAGCGCCTATTGGCGCAATATCCTGTGGAGAAGATTGCCAACATCTTTGACGAAGAAACCAAAAAGAACTTTATCCGCTTGTTTGGTGAGTTCCTGAGACTAAGGAATGTGCTGAGTGCCTTTGATGATTTTGAGGGAGACAAACTGTTGGTGTCTGAATCGCAATACCAGGACTATCGTGGATGGTATAACACCTTGCACGAGGAATTCAGAGGCAATTCACATCATGGTGAGCAGGAGTCTATAGCAGATGATATCATCTTCGAAATGGAACTGGTGAAGCAGGTGCAGGTGAACATCAGCTATATCCTGCAATTGGTACAGCAATACCACGATTCGAATTGCGAAGACAAGACCATCATTGTGAGCATTCGCAAGCAGGTGGAAGCAAGTCCTGACATGAGAGACAAGCGCGACCTGATAGAGAAATTCATTGAGAGCATGACCCCAGAAAAGGGCAAGAATGTGGGCAATGACTGGGAAGCGTTTATCGCTGAAGAGAAGAGGCGTCAATTGGATGCCATCATAGCCGATGAAGACTTGAAACCTAAAGAAACGGAGAGTTTCATGCAGAGAGCCTTCAAGGATGGCTTTGTGACAGAAACGGGTACGGGCATTGCCAAGATATTGCCACCCGTTAATCCCTTCCTGCCAGAAAGTGGTGAGAAGAAACAGAATGTTATAGAGAAACTAAAAGCCTATCTGCAGAAGTTCATGGGACTGACAGAGGAGGTGGAAATACAAAGGATGTGGAGAAAGACGAAGATGTGCGTCGCTTAGTCCATAACATGATGGGACTGGACGAAGGAACCACCATCATGCAAATCGTTGTGGAATGCCAAAAGGAATTCCAAGAGCGATACTTCAGCATGACAGGCAACGACTGGCGCCACCTGATACGTGACTATGTAAGGGAAGTAACTGAGAATCCTCAGTTGCAAGAAACGGAGGTGTTCAGATTTGTGATGGCTGGGTAAAAGTCAAACCCAAAATGTTTGGCGGTCTCATTTGATTCTGCAAGGAAAAGATTTTCAACTTTTTCTTGCATTTTTCAGGAATAATGCTTAAATTTGCAGCATCTATTGCTAAGAATCTAAAATTTTAAATGATTATGAAGACAAAAAAACGTAATTACATTTTTCTTGCAGTCCTAATGATGGGGATTGCG